>NZ_JBGQQY010000004.1:52098-90543 GCF_045528545.1 Ruoffia sp. FAM 26254 | reverse complement strand
CTAAATTTAAGGTAATATTTAATTGAGCCATAATAATCTTCCTTTCAATGTTTGTCTGTCAACTACATTGTACCAAAGAGATTATTATGGTTTTTTACTTTTACACAATTATATGGGCTTTATCACTGTCACCTCATGACATGTCCTGTTAAACTCCTAATTCCCCTTGTCACCTCATAACAAGTCCTGTTAAACTTTCAATTTCCCTTGTCACCATATGACATGTCCTGATAGAGCTCCAATTCCCCTGGTCACCTCATGACTAGTCCTGTTAGACTTCCAATTTCCACTGTCACCAAATGACAAGTCCTGTTAACAACCAATTTCCCTTGTCACCAAAAGACACGTCCCGTTAAACGTTTAATTTCCCTTGTCACCTCATGACAAGTCCCGTTAAACACCCAATTTCCCTTGTCACCATATGACACGTCCCGCTAACCCAAAATCCCACGTTCCTCTCAAACCCAAATACTAAATTAACACTAAACCTGCACTCATCTATCCTCACGACACACCTCAACCAACACACCCATCAAAAAAACCTTACCAAATATGATTTCTCATACTCAGTAAGGTTTTATTTTATTGCTCAGGCGAACGAGACGATTGCATTGTATAATACAAGCCGCGTGCCTTCATAAGTGTATCGTGGTTTCCTTGTTCAACGATGGAACCATCTTTCATAACTAATATCATATCCGCATTCATGATGGTTGATAAGCGGTGGGCGATAATAAAACTCGTGCGCCCTCTCATCAAGCGATCAAATGCTTCTTGAATCAGAATTTCCGTTCTTGTATCAATCGACGATGTTGCTTCATCTAGAATTAACATTGTCGGAATTGAAACAAAAATTCGCGCGATAGATAATAATTGTTGTTGCCCCGTTGATAACCCAGCACCACCACTTGTTAAGACTGTGTCATACCCATCAGGTAACAATTCAATGAAGCGATGGGCGTGAGCCGCTTTGGCTGCTTTCACCACTTCTTCTCTAGATACGTTTGGATGACCGTAAGCGATATTATCGTGAATCGTTCCACCTTTTAGCCAAGTTTCTTGTAGCACCATCCCGAATTGCTTTCTAACAGATTCGCGAGTAAAGTCGGTAATCGGCTCATTATCAATTAAAATTTGTCCTTGATCTAAGTCATAGAAACGCATCAGTAAATTAATTAATGTTGATTTACCAGCGCCCGTAGGCCCAACAATTGCTACCGTATCACCTGCTTTAACTGATAAAGTTAAGTCAGTAATCAGCTCTTTATCTTTTGTATAACTGAACGAAGCACGATTAAAGTTTACTTTTCCATCGACATTACTTGAATCAATCAATCTATGTCCAGTTTCTACCTCTTCTGGCTGATCGATAATTGTATATAGTCGATCCGCACAAGCCAGAGCACTTTGAATTTCCGCGAGCACATTTGAAATGTCGTTAAATGGCTTCGTATATTGGTTCGCATAATTTAAAAATGTCGTTAACTCTCCCACAGTAAACGTTCCATTCACAATTCGAACGGCTCCTAAAAATGTTAACGCTGCGTATATCAAAGCATTAATAAAACGCGTTCCTGGGTTAATTGTCGACGAGTAAAAGATTGCCCACTTGGACTTTTCACTATAATCAGCATTGAGTTTAGTAAAAGTTTCCGTCGCTTCTTCTTGAGAATTAAACAATCTAACAATATCAGCTTGTTGAATATTTTCCTCGATAAAATCCGCCTGTTCCCCACGTGCCTTCGTTTGTTGGCGGAAAAGTGAGTAGCTTTTCTTTGCAATAAAACGTGAGATAAATAATGAAATCGGCGTTAACACAACAACAAGTAACATCATGGTTAAATCAAGTTGTGCCATTGTAAAGATAGTGATGAAAATAGTTAATATACCAATGAAGAATTGATTGAAAATCATAATCAACCCATCACCTAATTGCTCGGTATCTGTGGTAACTCGACTCACTAAATCTCCTGTACTGCGTTGATCTATATAATTTAAAGACAATGAGTGAACTTTTTCAAGCACACGGTTACGAAGCGATTCTATAACTTCATATGTAATTTTGTTGAATAAAATTGGGTTAACCCACTGAACAATCGCATTGAGTCCAATCACAATTCCCATATTCATAAGTGTTGGTAATAAGACATCAAAGTTCACTTGCCCTTCACCAATCGTCTGGTTAACGGCTTGTCCGATTAAAATTGGGAGGTAAACAGTCAATCCTACTTGGATAACTGTTGATATTAACGAAAGAACAACAAGTAATTTGTGTCCAGATAGGTCAGAAAATAATCGTTTCAAAATACTTGAACTGCTTTTATTAGTGTTCTCCATTATCCGCTACCTCCTTCACATTTTGTGATGCATAAATCTCTTGGTACACAGGGTTATTTGCCAGTAACTCTTTGTGGCTAGCATAGCCAATTTGTCTTCCTTCTTCTAAGACCACGATATTATTTGCCTGTTGTAAACTATGTGTTCTTTGAGAAATCATAATTATCGTACGGTCGTTATACTTTTCTTTCAGCGTTCTTTGGAAATTTGCTTCAGTAACATAATCCAAGGCACTCGTTGAATCATCAAAGATTAATAATGATGACGGTTTAATTAGTGCTCGTGCAATCGTTAGACGTTGTCTTTGACCACCAGAGAAATTACGTCCAAAAGTAGCGACTTCTTTATCCAAACCTTCTGGATATGAGCGAACAAAGTCCAATGCTTGTGCATCTTCTAGCGCTTGCCACATCATCTCTTCCGTCGCTTCAGGATTTCCTAATAATAAGTTACTTCGAATTGTTCCTTTAAATAATGCAACATTACTTGGAACAACACTTATATTCTCTCTTAAGTCACGTTTTGAATCCGTATTAAAGTAATCTTCTTGGAAGAAAACGCCACCCTCTTGGGCATCATAAGTTTTTGTAATTAATTGAAGTAAGGTTGATTTACCAGAACCAGTACTACCGATAATCCCAACAAAATCGCCCTCTTTAATTGAGAAAACAATATTTGATAGCGATGGTTTCGTTGCATTCGGGTATGTAAAAGTCACATCTTGAAAACTTAAAACTGTATGCTTCTCTTCATTTTGCTGACTATTATTCTCAAACACTTCAGATTCTAGTGGCTGTTCAAAGACAGTCACTACACGTTTAGCACTTGAGTATGCTCGGTTTAATTGTGTAATGACAAATGCAATCTTCACTAATTCCACTAAGATAGCCAATAAATAATTCACTAAAGCGACTAGCTGACCTTGGGTCAATGATCCGGAATTAATAAAATTTCCACCTTGCCAAAGAACAATAATCAAAGCAACATTCACCACTATATAAGTGAGTGGATTAGTGAAAGCATTAATGAAACCTACACGAATTTGGTCGGTAGTGACGTTTTTGTTTTGAGCTTTAAATTCATTCACTTCACGGTCTTTTTGCTGAAAAGCGCGGATCACACGCATACCCTTCATTTGTTCTTGTGTTAATGTCACTAATAAATCAAATTGCTCTCGTATTTGTGTATATAATGGATTTGCAAAATAAATAATTGCACCTACTACAACAAATAAAATGGCAATCATAGCTAAAAATATAAGTGTCATTCGTCCATCAATTTGTGCGGCCATAATTAAAGAACCGAATACAATAAAAGGTGAACGAAGGAATAAGCGGAAAAATGTATTCAATCCACTTTGAATTTGGAACGTATCACTTGTTAATCGAGTGACGATACTCCCGGGAGAAATCGTTCCATATACTTCTTTTGGTAATTGTAAAACAAATTCAAATAAATCATTGGTTAAATTTTCAGCAAAACCTACAGCTGCTTTTGCTGATAGAAACTGTGCTGTAATTGAAAAGGCTAGCCCAGCTGCAGCAATTCCAAACATCACCAAAATATATTTGATAATATTTGCTACATCTCCAGTTGGGATGGCAACGTCAATAATTAATGCTACAATCATTGGGACTAGCAATTCTAAAACTGCTTCGACTAATTTCATTAAAGGTCCGAAGATACTACTAAGCTTGTAGCCTTCAAAATATCTAAATAATCTGCTCATATTATTCCTCTACTTTTTCTTTATTCTCGATCGGATACGATACTATTAAACAATTTTTGTTGTAAAGTTGATACTGGTAGGGATTCTAGCTCTTGAATGCTTACCCATTTGAAGTCTTCCTCATTCAAATCTGCTGTCCCATCTAGTAAAAATGGTATCACTTGTACTTGCCAAATCCGATGTGAGAATACATGCTTCACTTGTGCGAATGTTGGCAAGAGTTCAAAGCCTTCTTCTTCATCCAATATCAATGATCGGTCTAGCTTTAATTCACTGATATCAATACTTTCATCTAAATGATTCACTAAAGGCTCTATCAATTCAGAACTCGTCGCGCCTTCCATAACTACATTCACTTCAACCATTGGAAAATGCCACAGACCCGTCAAAAGTTCTTTGTCATTATGTTTGCGCATTAACCATTCACCCTTATGATTTCGTATCGCATAGGCGATTCGGTGGTGTTTGGTTGCTTTTGTTTTCTTTTTCTTTACTGGGTAAAGATGACTCGTATTATTCTGATAAGATTGATCAAATTCTTTGATCGGACTATCTTCAGGTTGGTAATCGGTTGGTGTCATAATCGTGGCACCGATATCCATCAAGGCTTGGTTAAAGTCACCTGGCCTTTTTGAATCAATTAACTGATACAAAATACTAGTAAACTCATTTTTTGTCTTATTTAAAGTGATATCACGGTCTATTTCAAATAAGCGAGCTACAATCCGCATTAAGTTACCATCTAACGCTGGTTCTGGAAGATTAAACGCAATACTACCAATTGCACCGGCGGTATATGGACCGATACCTTTCAAAGAAAGCAGACCTTCCAACGTATTAGGCATCTCACCGTTAAAGTCAGCCATCACTTGTTGAGCTGCAAATTGCATATTACGAACACGTGAATAATAGCCTAAACCTTGCCAGAGACCCATTAATTCAGACTCTTCCACTTCGGCTAAATCTTTAATTGTGGGGAGTTCTTTAATAAACCGTTCGTAATATGGAATAACTGTATTAACTTGTGTTTGTTGCAACATAATCTCACTAACCCAAATATAGTAAGGGTTCTTCGTTTGTCGCCAAGGTAAGTCTCTTTTGTTCGCATCATACCAATCTAATAATTGAGTTTGGAATGCTTTTATCTTTTTTTCATCCCAATTGATCGGATACTGTTCGATTAACTTTTGTCTTTTGTTCGTCATTTAATCCACTTTCTATTCATTCTTTTCCAATTCGGCTTCATTATCTTCAAGCCAATGTTTAATCATTTCATAGTCAAAGCCTTTACCTAACAGACTTTGTATCATTTTTTGTTTTAAATCATAGCCACTAAAACGGCGCTGATGTTTTCTTAAATATTTGTCGGCTTCTTTTTCTAACATGTCTTCTTGATCATCTTCAGCGTCGTCAAAGGTCAATTCGCTCATATGTTGATTCACTAAATCTTTGTCAAAGCCTTTGGTAAGTAGATGAGTATACAATTTACTGCGCATCATTTTTGGTGGCAGTGATTTTTTAGTTCGGATGAATTTCTCAATCAGCGCTTGAATATTTTCACTTTGTTCTTCTTCTGGATACTCGTCCATTGCATCAAGAATAGTCATTTCATTGATCCCCTTTTTGACTTTCAATTCATTTTGAATAATGTTTGGTCCCTTAGACTTCAGTGTGTAGTTTGTGCGGACATAGCTTTTGGCATATTCCAAATCATTTAAATAGCCTTGTCGAATTAAACGGTCAAGGGTATTTTCAATCACTTCTTCTGAAGGTGCGGTTGAATTCTCTTCTTTTTCTTTTTTATCTTTTTGCTTATGTAAATAGTCGCGCATTTCTTTGATGGAACGCATTCCATAAGATAAATAATTAATCGCAGCAGAGTATAATTTATGATCATTCTCTGCTGATTTAATCTTATCTAATAAGTTTTGATCCACTTCTTGGTCTTTACGCAAAGCGTATTCGATTAGAATTTCTTGATCGACACCAATAAAAAACTCGTCATCAACGAAGATTGAATAACGATTTGCTTGTTTCTGTTGTTGTGCAATTTTTGTGATTTTCATACGTCTTAACTCACTCTACTTTCTTTTATTCGATAAGGTATATTGGTATTCATACATAAATGGGTTTGTTTCAATAAATTTATAAATAAACTCAAGTTGTTTTTTAATCGAATAGTTATGTAGTTCCATTTCCATTGAATAATTGTGGAGAACTTTTTGAAAGTTTGTACATTCTCTATCATATTTAAAATATAATTGATATAATGGCTTGTCCTTATCATCAATGGATATGTAAATGGTATTGGCATCTTTGCATTCAAAGGCAAATACTAAATATATATATAATAATGTCATGAAATCACTCCTTATTAAAATTCATTCATATTTAAATAGTGATTACTCATTTTCTATGTTACCATATTTTGAATGTCTCCTAACGAATTATTTAACAAAAGGTGGGTGATATCTTTATGAGAAAGAAATATAAAAAAATAGTTGAAGTAGCAACAACAGCAGGTAGAATTATGCTGGAGTCTCATGCTGAAAGTTATCGAGTTGAGGATACGGTTCGACGTATTCTTCAAACAAGTGGACTTTCTAACACGGAAGTCATCACAAATACAACAGGTCTATATGTTACTTTAGATGATTCAGATCCTGAAATCGAAGGTTTTACATTAGTTCATCGAATAACAGACCGTAGTAACCAATTAAATAAGATTTACCGAGTGAATAATATTTCACGCCAACTTACAAGTGGACAGATTACGATTGATGAAGCTGCTGAACGACTCGAGGTGGTAGATGATTCTGATTACACAGTCTTTAGTAAAGATATAGCAACGGTTATCTTAGTGATTGCCTTTGTTGTTCTATTAGGTGGAAGCTTCTGGGACAGTGTCTTTTCAATCTTTACTGGTTTACTCGTAGCTTATTCACGTATATTAAAAGACTTATTCCAATTGAATAGCTTTATTTATGGTGTTGCATCAACCTTATTGACTGCATTTTTAACTAATGTAATTGCGGCGGTAGTTCCACTTGATATATCAACTGATGTTATTATCATTGCTGGTTTAATGCCTCTATATCCGGGGACTGCTGTGACCAATGGTCTTCGAGATATGTTAAAAGGCGATTATATCTCTGGTGTCGCTCGTGTGGCTGATGCGATTGTTATTGCACTAAGTTTAGCGATTGGTGTCGCGATTGGCCTTTACTTTTACGGGGAGGTTACATCATGGTTGGTATAATTATCCAAGTTATCGGGGCATATGTAGCCACAATCACAGCTGCCATTACGCTCGAAGCACCTAGATCCCTCATCTTTAAGACGGGTTATGCGGGAGCAATAGGCTACCTTGTATATCTTCTATTGGCAAACCCAATGGGTCCTGCTTTAGCAACATTTTTTGCTTGTAGTGTTGTATCATTAATTGGCCAATTCTTCGCGCGTCGTTTTAAAGCACCGGTAACCATCTTTTATATCCCAGCCTTTTTCCCATTTGTGCCTGGGTCTGCGATTTATCAGACAGCTCTTTACTTTATTCAAGGAGACTATGATCTAAGTAATTATTATCTCATACAAACTCTTTCAATCGCTGGAGCGATTGCTTTAGGTGTATTTTTTACAGATTCAATCTTAGAGATATACATGCACGTTCGATTCAAAATGTTAAACATGAGAAAATAAGCAAAAAAGCGTCAGAATTCGATTTGGAATTCCGACGTTTTTCTTATGTTTACTTTATTTCTTGAAAATGACTGCGCTTAAACCAGCTAATTTAATTTGTGTTGAAGATAACATTTCAATGCCTTGTGGTTGCATTAAAGGTTCAGTATCAACCCGATCCTGATCGCCAATCACTTGTGCCAATTCAACTTCTTCCGGTAATGTGAACGTACGACTACGTTTGTTTCCATTAATCACTATAATATACTCGTCCCCTTGAGTTCCTCTCACTTTATAAGCAATCGCAACGTCACGTTCACGAATTTCTGGGACATTTAATAGTTGAACATTTGTATCAATGAGTTCTTTATCCGCCAATCTAAAGGCATCTGTTGAATGACGGAGTTGAATTAAGCCGCGCATATGCTCCATCGTTGTATTCTCAATTGAGTAACCATTCACTCCTCTAACTTTTTCCCATTCAAACTTGTTAATCGCATCGGACGAGTCATAAGAGTCATGAATAAAGTATGGATACTCAATCGGGTCTCCATTTTTATCAGTAAAGTAAGTAGAATTATCTGGAATATCGCCCCACTCATCTACCATGGTTTTAAATTCTGGGTGCTTAAATTGTTTGGTACGACCGTATTCTTGCCCGGCATGGATAAATGCTGTCCCTTGTGAAGTTAAAACGATTAAATTACCCAGACGTATGCGTTGGTGTATCTCTTCCACATGGATATTTGGATCTTTATTAATCGATTCTGCAATCACGTCGTGTAAAGTTAAGTTATCATGTGCTTCAATATATTGGACGACATCACCTGGTTGGTCCGCTTCGAAATTATGCGGTTGCCCTTTAATATTATCGAAAATCTTCTGCACATTTCGGCGCCCGCCAGTAATAAAGCGTGGCTTCCCTTCACTTTGGAAACCAGATTTTAATTCGTCTCGGATTTCGTCTGAGAATGAGCCAACAGCTTCTGTATCTGACATCCATAATTGATCCGCTGCTTGAACGTCTTCAGCACCTTCATCTCCAGCGTACGTAATCCAACCTTCACCGATCATTAAGATATTTGGATTAATTTTGGCTGTTTCTTCATAGGCTAATTGAACTGTTTCTGCATCTAAATCCCCCATCATATCAAATCTAAAGCCATCAACTTTAAATTCTTCTACTAAGTACTTTAATGAGTCAACAATCAAGCGACGTGTCATATAGTGAGTACTTCCTAAACGTCCGCCACCAAAGTTAGTTCTTGATGTCCCATCTGAATCCATAAAATGATAATACTCAGGTTCTAAATCTTCAAGAATATGGAGCTCTGCGGTGTGATTATACACGACATCCAGTGTTACCGCCATTCCTCTTTCGTGGATTTCACTCACAAGTTCTTTAAACTCTCGAATCCGGGATGAAGGGTCTTCGGGGTTAATTGAATACATCCCTGTTAAAGCGAAATAATGCATTGGATCATAGCCCCAGTTGTAGTTCGTCCAAGCTGATTTATATTCTAAGAAGCGTTCACCCGTCTCATATTCATTCGCATGATAGTAACTTAAGACAGGCAGTAACTGCACATGCGTGACACCAAGCGACTGAATATAATCCAATCGTTCCGCCATCGCTTCAAACGTTCCGAAACGGTGGTGTAGTTCATCCTTTATTGATGGATCTGATGTAAAGTCCCGCACGTGAACTTCGTAGATTACAGCATCTTCTCTTCGTTTATAGTTTTCAACTTTAGCAAAGTCTAATTTTTGCCCAATGTTCTCTGGTGCAACAATCGCGGCTTTGGCAATATACGATGCTTCGTCGTGGCTATTCCAAGTACCCAGTGATTTAGCGTAAGGATCCAAGGCTAAGACGGTCTCACTATCACGGTTAATTTGGTAATGATAACAATAATTATTGAAATTATCGATACCAGACACTGTGTCTTGATTCAATGTCACTTCCCATAAACCTTTGTCGTGTGAATTCATTTCCACTACTGCGACTTGTTTTTCTTGATTGTCTTTATCATACAATAATACTTGGACCGATTTAGCGCTCGGTGACCATAATCTTAATACAGCTGTCCCATCAGAATTTAATACTGGACCGAGAGGCCCATCGTAAGCAAAGTGTTCATCTTTCTCTTGCCAAGTGAGACTTGTTGTCAATCTTTCTGTCATAAACTTCCTCCTACATTGCGTTTGATATCAAAAAAGCCAGATAATATTGAAGGTTCTAATTAGCGATCGTCCTCAATACTATCTGACTGTGAGTCCATTCTATATTAAATAGATACGATGTTTTTATCTTCGCCGTTAATATATGCCATTACGTTGTCAAAGGCAATTTGAGCACGAAGGACCATTGCTTCATTTGTTAAGTAACCAACATGTGGTGTTAACAATGCATTTTTTGCATGAAGTAACGGGTAATCATTTGGAATTAGTGGCTCCATGTCGAAGACATCAATACCAGCACCAGCGATTTTTCCTTCATTTAAAGCATTTGCTAAAGCTTCATTATCAATAATCGGTCCTCTAGCTACATTAATTAAGATAGCTGATTCTTTCATATTATCCAGCTCTCTTTCACCGATTGTGTGCTTAGTATCTTCAGTCATTGGAAGATGGATTGAGATAATATCACTTTCTTTAATCAGTGTATCTAAGCTTACATATTCAACACCCGCATCAATCGCTTCTTGTTTCTCTGAGCGGTTATACCCTAAGACTTTAGCTCCGAAAGCTTTGAATAGTTTTGCTGTATGAATTCCAATTGTCCCGGTACCAATAATACCGACTGTTTTTCCATGAATTTCTTGTCCTTGAATTAATCCTGGAAAATCGTCGCCTTTACGGACATCTAAGTCTCCTTGTTTCACTTCACGTAAAACATTCAGAGCTAAACCAATAGATAATTCTGCGACTGCTTGAGTAGCATAACCCGATGCATTTGCGATTTTAATGCCTTTTTCTTTAGCACTAGCGTTATCTACATGGTCTACCCCTGTAAAAGCAACATCGATAAATTTAGTTTTGTCTAATTTCTCAATCACTTCTTTAGGATACGGATTGTTGGCAATAATCACCACTTCAGAGTCTTTACTACGCTCATATAATTCATCTGGATCTGTTGTTTTTGTTTCATGATAGACAAACTCATGGCCTAAATCTTTTAATGGCTGTGCCAATTCTTCAATGTATTCCTTTGGTACACGTAATGGTTCTAATAAGCTAATTTTCATAATATCCTCCAATAATTCAATATTTATAGTTTAAATGATTTAAGGTAACGCTTGCAAGTATTATTAACAAAATAAAAAATAATCTTCTTAAATACAACTTGCCTGGCTCAATGTATAATAGATTATAGTATTAATATAGCATGAATATGAATGGAATGAGTAAGATATGCCTTTTGATTTTTAAAAAAAAGAGAAGCAGTTTTATAAACCAAAAACAATACCAGAAATTATTGATATACCTAAGATGAAGTTTATTGCGATTGATGGTATGGGTGACCCGAATGAATTAGACGGGGAATACCAGGCAGCAGTAAAACAAATATATAGCCTAGCCTACACGATTCGGATGAGTGAGCGTAATGGCTACACAATTGATGATTTCTTTGTATTTGTTGTTCCACCGCTTGAAGGATATTGGTGGCAAGACGGTGTACATGGTGTGGATTCATCAAGAAAAGAAGACTTCCAATGGGTTATGAAGCTGCGAATGCCAGAGTATGTCACACCTCAAGTCTTTGAGTGGGCTCAAAATGAAGTTCTAAACAAGAAGAAAATCAACACTGCAAACGTCTATCTTACAACGATAACTGAAGGTTTAACTGTCCAAATCCTCCATATTGGACCTTATGACGATGAAGTACATTCTGTGTCTAAGATGCATGACTATATCAACCAAGAAGGCTATCAACTAGATATTAGTGACATCAAGCATCATCATGAAATCTACTTATCGGATCCTCGAAAAGCTGATCCAGCCAAGCTTAAAACTATCTTAAGACACCCAATAAAAAAGAAATAACAAAAAAGTCTGAAGCGCACGCTGCGTCTCAGACTTTTTGCTTATAACCGGCGTAATACTGCATTTAATACATAATGTGAAAAATAATACACTGCTTTGGGTAATGGTAATTTTTCTAAATTATAATAAGTATTCCACGTCCGTTTCAATGCACCAATCCGGTCACTTGAAATCGAACCTTGAACTTGACGATAATAATTATGAACTTCTTGTAAGCCATAAGCTTTAACTTTTCGCTCACGCATTAACATTAACCACGTTGCTGTGTCTTGTCCTTTTCGAACAGGAGGCATACGGAAATCTCCAATTAATTCGCGGTCAATGACGACCGTCGAACAGGCAATGGCTGTATTTTTTAATAGCTCTGAATACGAGAAGGAAGCCGGTACATTGACGCGGTCTTTTAATACCTCACCTAATTCGTTGATTAATGCTAAGTCCGTATATGTAAAACCAACCTGTTTTTCTTGCATAAATACAAGTTGTTCTGTCAGTTTCGACTCCGACCAACAATCATCACTATCAACGAAAGCAATATATCTTCCTTTGGCATTCTCGATTCCAGTATTACGTGCCACGGCTGCCCCACTGTTTTCAGCTAAATTAACTAATTTAATTCGCTTATCTTCTTTAGCAAACCCTTCAATAATTTCAACCGAGTTGTCTTGGCTACAATCATTGACTAAGATCATTTCCCAATTGGTGTAACTTTGTTTAATAACACTCACAATGGTCTCGCTAATAAAGCGTTCTGCATTATACACGGGTGTGATAATGGATACTAAACCTTCTTCAAAAGTTGGCAAATTTTAGCCTCCTTAATTAATAAACGTGAACTAATTTCAATGGCACATTGTATAAAGTCGCCATTGTCATTTGGTCTTTTAACCAACGTTTCTCTGTATGATTCGCTTGGATGACAATCACAATTTGTTTCGGTACCTGTTCATCACTCTTAACTTCTTGCAACTTCGAAATAAATCGTTCTGACGAATCATTTGTGTCTTCAAAGTCCTCCGATAAGGCACTTTGAGAAACAATCCAACGTAAGTTAACCGCTGGTATACGAATCGCATCTTGAACATTATATACAGCACCTTCATGGCTACTATGAACAAGTATATGCTGATCATCTAAGTCCCATGCATACTCAAAGGCATAATTAATCTTGCTCTTACGCAATCTTTGTAAGAAGACAATTCCACTTGTTAAGATCAGTCCAACAACGAAGCCTAAGACACCATATACAATTAATGATCTCGCATTATTCGAACGATATACGCTCAATGTCTCAATCGTTGGTAAACTTAGATATTCTTCTGTATCCAATACTTCACCAATCACAGGTTCTAAAGTGATATCTGCAAATTGGTTATCCATAAATGGAATCTCACCTGAAGCTAATAAGTCACGGTAAGCATTCGCTATCGCTAAATTTTCTTCGGCTGTCTTCCCTGCTAACACTCGGAAGATAAAAACGCCGGAAGCATTATCTCTCACTGCAGAGATTGACCCACGAAACGTTGGTGTTTTAAATAACTCCAATGTTTTTTCACTATCAATTGTTTCTTGGAATTCAATTCCCGTTGTTTCTTCAACCGCTTCAACTACTTGAGGCGATGTAAAGTAATCATCAAATAAATGTGGATTCGAGAAGATTTGACCATCTTCAATCGTTACCACTGCTTTAAATGAACTCGGTTCTTGAGTATAAACATCCTCAAGGTAATCTGCAGCCTCTTGGCGGTCAGATAATAAAATATCAGTGATAAAATAACGTGCACCGACAGTAATCACAGATATAACTAAGGCGCCAATTAATATTCTTACAATATTATCTTTAAAAAATCGCCATAACTCATTTATTATTGTTGCTAAACTCATATTCATACCTCATTCTTTTTTGGTTTCGTGACGTTCTTCATTTCCATTAACTTCACAAAGCTAATCATTATTCCAAAGTAAACCCAATGCCATTCAATCAACATGTTATTCGCACTTGTGATACTCGCAAAGATATATACAACTAAGAACGATATAAAACTAATTGCAATTTGACGAATGACTTTTGATTCATGATGACGGAGTCGGTTTAAAGCTTGGATTAATAAGCCATAACTTACAACGTATAGGACAAATACTATGACACCATAACCGACTAGTATCTCAAGCCACCAGTTATGAATGTTTGTAAATTCATCAATAGGTAAAAATGGCAACATATCCATCCATATTTCAATATTCCCCGCTCCCACTCCAAAACCGAAAGTTTCTGCTAGGAATACTAAACCATTTCGCCATAGGTTAATTCGGCGTGAATCGCCTGTATTATAGAAATCGCCACCTAGATAAAACAAGTGCGAGACCATATCATTTAGCGATGGAACAAATATAATCAAGCCAACGATAAGGGCTAGACCGATACCTATCGCGCTTAAGATATACTTTCTTTTTATATCCCAATTAAATTGTAATAGTATAACCATAAAAAAGAAAAGTACGAAACTCAGTAAAATCATTCGTGAATCACTTCGATATATTAAATATGCTGTTAATAGTATTGGAATCACATATAAATATCGTCGAATCGAGTGACGATTGAGATTCAGCATAATTAAATTTACTGGCAAGTATGAGAGTAATAAAGTTGCGTAATCATTCTGATTTGTAAAGGTCGTTACCGGTATACGAGATGATGGCTGAGTAGCAAAGGTATTGTTCTTATCTAACGCTTCTAAATTAGCGAAAACATAGTGATTCGTAAGAATCTCATAAAAACCCCAAAGTGCTAAAAATGTCATCATAATCCAAACTGTCTTAATCAGAACTTTCCAAGTGACTAAATCATTCGTCCACAAGTACAAACCAACTACACTGCTTACACCTAATGTAAGCAAGAACATTGCTTGGAACCAATTCATCACATCAATCGTCCAAATGACTGACACTGCTCCCCAGGCCCACCAAAAAAGATAAATACCTGTAATGACGGTGGCTGTATTATTCGGGATGATTTTAATATTTGGATCTTGCTTGAGTATTTGATAACCAAAGATGGCTATCATACCAATCACCAGTAAACGATAAATCGTAATTTGTGCTACCGGTGTCGGAATCGCTAATATCTCCGTCCCTAAAAAGACCGAAGCAACGATCAGTATTAAATATTTTCGCAAATTGTTCACCTTCTAACTTTTAAGTAAAATCCCATTCTCCAGGATGATTCTTAATTTCTAGTGCTGTTTTAATGGTTGGTATTTGGACAACTAATGCCAATAGACCTAAACCAATTGTAATGAAAATGCTGTAATCCAATGGATATAAATTAATTAAACCAGCAACAATCATAATTAACATTGTAATAATTTGTTTCTTTTGTCCAAAGTAAAAACCAGTCCGACTTGAAAAATACGTTCTTGCAAGATAGAAAACAACATAGGCTGCGGTTGAAGCTAATGCGGCCCCTCTGAAACCAATAAATGGAGTCAGGGATAAGTTAATAATGACACTTACTACTAAGGACATAATACTTACAAAGATATTATAATGTGTTTTTCTTGAAAATACGATTCCCAATGTCGTTGTTTCAGACAAAGTATACATAATATGAGGAAATGCTAAGAGCCCCATAATGTATTGAACATCTACATATTCACCATCTGGACTTAAGATTAATGAGATTGGATATCTTAAGACTAAGATAACGAAGAATAAGCCAGATAATAAGAATAAGATAATATCACTAATAAATTTATAGTGTTTCATCGATTTATTCTCTTCGTACCAACGATAGGCTGTCGGAATCCAAAAACTCGCAAAGGCCGTCTTTAAAATTCCGATAATGCTTCCGATTTTACTCCCTGCTTTATAAATTCCGATATCCGTTAAACTTGAAAACTCAGTCAAGACGATAATATCAATGGAGTTAAGTGCAGCAGCTAAAGAGCTCGCAATCATAATCGGTGTTCCAAAGAGGAACATTTTCTTAATTAATTTTGGATCAATTTGAAAAGCGCGAAAATCCAATAAATTTCTGTAACGTGCAAATAAGACTAAGTCGGCTAAGATTTGACCAAAAATCAAACCATAAACAACGGCTCTAAAGTCTCTCACTCCAGCGAAAATCATTCCCATAGATACAATAAAGTTTCCAACTTTAAGTAGTAAACTATAGGACGAAAACTCGACGGCTTTTTCTTGCATTCGTATACTTAAAAGTAAAAATCTCTCTACAATCGTTGCTAACACCCAAACTCCAGCGTACCAAACGATGTAGTAGTAATCCCCTGATTGGAACAGCCATTCAGAAAATGGAACTGAAAAAACTGCTGACACTGCAACAAGAAACACACCTAACATTAAAGGTAGAAGCATCGCTTGTTGCATCAAGTTTCTTTTATTATCCATATGGTTATATTCGCGAGTAAACGCTTGATCCATCCCAATATATATAAAATTGGGAATTTGTAAAATTAAGGTTTCGAATGTTCCCGCTCGACCATACTCCTCAATTGGGAGTGCGTTTGTAAATATGGGGAACAAAATCAAGGAAATAGCTGCACCTAAGATTGGTCCTAAGCTAAAGCCCGCTAACCTTTTCATAAATTGTTTCATTATTTATATCACCTTTAATAATTAGTGTATTGGGCTATTGACGTTGCATATAGCTTAGCCGCTTGAATATTCGTGTAATTATTTCTCTCAAGCGCCATTAAACGCTCACTTGAATCTACTTTTCTTTCTCGAGACGCTTTAAGTACTTCTTTCAACCAATCACTTGGCGCAGCACTTAGGTTAACTCGATGCAATAAATTAAGCCCCAGTTCCACTTCCATCGGAATTGTATGCGATAAGACAACGGGCACTCCCGCCGCTTGACTTTCAATAGCCGTCGTACCTAATCCTTCGTTAATTGATGGGAATAAAAGTACATCCATGACCGGAAATAATTCTGCAATCGGTGAGATACGTCCAACTAATTGAACATAATCTTCTAATTGATTCATTTTAATTCGTTCTTTTAACTCTGCTTCAAGTTCTCCACTACCTGCGATAATGAACTTCATATTTAATTTCTTTAGTTTTGCTATTTCAGCTACTTGTAAAGTTAGGACATGATTTTTAATTGGTGCAAGTCGTCCTACTTGTCCAACGACTATGGTATCCTTTGATATTCCATAGTGTTCCCGTCCCTTTTCACGAAAGTTATTTTCTTCTTCCGATTCAAATATAAAATCATCAGGCTCAATACTATTCGGTATGATAATCATGTCTTTTCGGTCGATTTTGTAACCGAAAAGCGCTTGAACAGCATCGCGACTGCATCCAACAAATTTAGCAGAGACAGTTTGGTTAATCATCTGGTTAAGATAATGTAAAAAACGTTGTGCGACACTTAATTGATTGTCATCGACATAATGATGGGCATGAATAATAAATTCAGCCTCACTTTGGAAGTTACTAATCGTTTTGTAAGCTAAAGCACGGTAGCCAGCTATATGACAATGGATAACATCATAATGATATAACTTAATGACACGTGAGAATGATTTGTAAAACTGTCTCCATCCTTCTTTTTTCGGATTCTTGATTTGATACACATCGCCACCTGTACGACGAATGGCCTCAACAAATTCTGGTGGACATGGTCCGTAAGTTACTACATCAAATACAATTCCAAATCGATGAATCTCTGTTGCTAAATTACGGATAAATGTTGATATTCCACCACCATGACTACTCATAATATGAAGAATACGTTTATTCACTTTTTGGCTCATCTTAACGATCCCCATCCTTACATCATTCTATAAAATTCTGAGCACTTTGGCTTATCTATTATTAAAGTCGACTCTTTAACGCGATGAAACACCCACAATGATAAGATTTAATCCATCGTGAGTGTTGTCGTCAGCGTTTTTTTATTCGGGTATTAGCAATTAACTAATACTCGAATCATTTGTTCTTGAACTTTGTCCTTCATTTGCTTGGGTAGAATTAGAAGCTTCTTCAGAATAACTGCCTTCTTGTTCATTTTCACCGTCATCATAATCTGGTGTACTAGTTTCAGGTAATTCTGGTTCTGCAGGCACTTCCGGCTCTTGTGATTCTACCGGTGGTTGAGTTGTACTTTCCTCCGGCGGGTAATTCGGTTGAGTCGGTTGTGTGGGTTGACTATATTCTGGTTCTTCCCAATATTCATTGTTGTTTGGTGTTGAGTTATTATTCTCCACAGGAGCGGGTTGAGCAATTGTTTCCCTTGCCGTTTCTAAAGATGTTTGTCTTTCGTTCAGTTCTTGTAAATCTTCTTCCGAAAGCCCTGTTGGATATTGATTAATAATAACCGCTAAAGATTTAGCCCGCTCTTCACTTTCTTGGATACCTAGTGGATCCTCTAAATCACTTGCTGTAATTGAAGGCATGTTGCTCACATAACGAAATTCATTCGCAACTTTTACTCGAGCATTTAAAGGTATGTGATAGTAGGCAATTTCATCAATTTGAATTTCTTCTAACGTTTCAAATTGTACTGAAGAAATATTATTTAATGCTGGCAGATACTGTTGGTAGATTGATAATACTTCATTCAAATCAACATTGGTCGTTACATATCGACTAGCTACATTAATTAGCCTTGGATATTGGACGACTGCATCTAAACTTAACGCTTTATCAATGATGGCTTTAATAACAATCTTTTGTCTGTTCTGACGTCCAAGCTCACCTTGGGGATCGTCATAACGCATACGAGCAAAGTTCATCGCCTTCACACCATCTACTTCTCTTCGCTCTCCTTCATGGAACTCAGTTCCACGATATTCAAAAGATAATGGACTCACAATTTCTATCCCACCGATGGCATCAATCATTTCTGATAAGCCGTCCATGTTCACTACTAAATAGTAATCTATGGGTACTTGTAAGAAATCTTGTACTGTATCAATTGTTAAATCAATCCCACCATATGCATACGCGTGATTAATCTTATCGGGTTCATCTTGACCATCAATATTTGTAATCGTATCTCGCGGAATACTGACCATCTTCGTTGTACCGGTTTCTGGGTTTAAATTAATAAGCATTAAAGTATCAGATCGACTCACATAACCGTCGTCCTCTTGTCTTTCTGCGCCCCCATCAGTCCCTACTACTAAGACATTAATTGGATCTCCTTCAGTAATCTGCACATTTGTGTCACGAATGTTTTGTACATTTACGTCTTGATTCGTATTATTAATTGCGTTTAGAACGTTACCATATAGGTAACCTCCAATAGCTGCAGCAACTAATATAATTATAATGATTAAATTTCGTATTGTTTTCCAAATACTAAATTTACCATTTGTTGTAAAAAATCGTTTCAAATTACTCTCAGTCCTTATTAGCAAACTCGTCTATAGCAGAAGCCATTCTTGAGACAACTTCTTTAATTTCATTCAAGTCTGCAAAGTATATATATCGATGTTCCATTTGAGTTCTTTCTAATTGAACTAACTCATTGAGGTCGACATTCGTTAAATTATAATCATCATTGCGATAAATTTCAACTAATTTTGTAAAAGGCACCTCAGTTTGGATAACATATTCAGCATTTTCAAAATTTTCTGGAAGTTGTAATATATTCTCAAACTTAAAGAAATGTGTATAAAGGCTGTTTAATATCGCATGATGAAGATCCGATTGCTCTAAAGTAGGTAATTCGTTCCCTTCATCAATTAAATTCATGATTTCTATACCACTAAATTGAACTGCTTGATTACTATTAATTGATAAATCTTCAATATCTACTGGGACATTCACCGTAATAGGTTCGATTGGATCTACGATATCACGAATGTTTTGCAGTCGCATTGCAGAAATATAATTCAATTCAACTTCAAATAAACTTTCTATCGTCTCTTTAATACTTGTGAGGCCACCGTCAGCATAAGTTAGAAGATTCACCTCTTCATTGCCGTTACTTCTTACGATTAAATTCATCGGAATATTCACCGCTTGAATTGAATTTTGTTCTGGATCAACATAGTAAAGTGTTGACCATAAGGCTTCCTCAACTTGAGCACCATCATAATAAACATTGTCCAAAGCTACGAACAACACTGTATATGGCGCCTCGTCTGCTATGTCCTGTTGCTCAGCAAGATGAGGAACAATTTCTTCTTCATATACTGTTGATTGATAAGTTTCTTCTATCGTCGAATACTGATAGAAGATATAAAATCCAGCAATGATAACTAAAATCATCAAGATAAAAAGAATAATGAACCATTTTGTCTTGGACTTTTGTTTAACCCGTCCTTCATAGGTAGGATAACTGTCTCTTGTTAATTTTTGTTTCCTTACCACTTTATCGCCTCATTACTAGTCTACATAACCATTAGGGTTGTTTTGTTGCCAACGCCAACTATCTTGACACATTTCTTCAAGGGTCTTCTCAGCTTTCCAACCGATTTCTCTGTGGGCTAAGTTAGGATTCGCATAAACTTCAGCCACATCACCTGGACGTCTTGCGATAACCTTATAATTAATTGGCTTATTCGTTGCTTTCTCAAAAGCATTTACTAAGTCTAGAACACTATAACCTTCGCCTGTTCCAAGATTATAGATATTCGTTCCTGTATAATCGAGTAACTCTTCTAACGCTTTCACGTGTCCTTTAGCGAGGTCAACGACATGAATATAATCTCTCACGCCAGTGCCATCTGGTGTATCATAATCGTCACCAAAGACACTTAATTCTTCTAACTTACCTACAGCTACTTGCGTAATATAAGGCATTAAGTTATTTGGTACGCCTTTAGGATCTTCACCAATTAAACCACTTTCATGTGATCCAATTGGATTGAAGTATCTTAATAACGTTACGCCCCACTCTTGGTCCGCATAGGCCACGTCTTTTAATAAGTTTTCATTCACAATTTTTGTGTATCCATAAGGATTCGTTGCTGTATAAGTTGGCATTGTCTCATCTAAAGGAGACACATTCTCTGTACCATAAACCGTAGCCGATGAACTGTAGACAATTTTTTTAACATTGTGCTTAGTCATTACTTCTAAAAGCGACACGGTTCCTTCAATATTATTGTGATAATACATTAAAGGTTTCTCAACAGACTCACCAACCGCTTTATATGCAGCAAAGTGAAGCACTGCTTCGACATTATGTTTTTCAAATATATCGTTTAATCCATCTTTATCAAGAATATCAACGTCATAAGCGACGACATCTTTACCAGTAATTTCTTTAATTCGTTCTATGGCGATCGGACTACTATTACTATAATTGTCAGCGATAATTACTTCATATCCATTATTTAATAATTCTACAACAGTGTGGCTTCCAATATATCCTGCCCCACCTGGTACTAAAATAGCCAATATTCACACCTCACATAATTATTTGTTCATTGGCATATTATAGCATAACTTCTGTCTCTTTTAATTGTCTTAATACATTTATAACAAAGTTCATATAATTGGTTCATTCCGTAGGTGTTTTACTGTTCTTAAGAATAACAACTGTTAGAATAAACATATCTTTGATATAATAATTTAGAATTACATTATAAGGAGGCAATGCATGGCCGAAGCGTTGATAATTTATACAAGTTTAACTGGTAATACGGAAGCATGTGCTGAAATTGTGTCTGCCCAGCTCGAAGAGGATGGCATCGATGTAACAATGGAAGATGTAATGCTTTCAGAGCCAGAGGATTTCCTAGACTATGATATCGTCTTAGTGGGAAGTTACACATACGGTGTTGACGGTGTTCTACCCGATGAGATGGAAGAATTCCATGAAGAATTGGCGGAATTGGACCTGTCTGGGAAAGTGTATGGTGTGTTTGGTTCAGGTGACGATTTCTACCCTGTCTTCTGCAGTGCCGTAGATGACTTTGAAGAACAATTTGAAAAAGCGGGTGCCGTTAAAGGCGGGACAGGCGTAAAGGTTAATCTTTACCCTGAAGAAGAAGATGAAGAACTTCTTAAGAAACTTGCTGATGACATTGTCGCCAAATATGAAAACTAATGAGGGAAAGAAGGAATTTATTGTGTTAGAAAATTTTGATACATTATTAAACAAATATGCAGATTTAATCGTGAATAAAGGGATTGCTGTTGGTGAGGACGATTACGTACTTATCAATGCTGATATTGAGCAAGCACCTTTAGTTCGCCTTGTTGTTAAAAATGCATACCAATCTGGTGCGAAAAAAGTGATCGTAAACTGGTCAGATGACATCATCACTCGCGTTAACTATGAAGGACAAGACGTTGAAACATTAACGGATATTCCTCAATACAAAGTTGATAAAGCACATGATCTATTAGATAAACGCGCGAAACGCATTGCACTTCGCTCATCAAATCCAAACGCTTTAAAAGGTGTTGACCCTAAAAAAATTAGCGAAAGCCAATTAGCATCTTCTCAAGCATTAGAAAAAGTACGTAACGCCACTCAAGCAAACGTAGTGAGCTGGTTAGTATGTGCCGGAGCGGGTGAAGAATGGGCAAAATTAGTTTTCCCAGAATTAGAGACAACTGAAGAACAAGTGGATGCATTATGGGACCAAATCTTCAAAACAACTCGTGTTTATGAAGAAAACCCTGTTGAAGCATGGGATGCTCATGAATCAACATTAAACGAAAAAGCAGACTTCTTAAATGCTGAACAATTTGATCAATTACACTACACTGGTCCTGGAACTGACTTTACACTTGGTTTACCAAAAAATCACGTATGGGAAAGTGCTGGAAGTGTGAACGAAAACGGCGAAGTATTCATTGCTAATATGCCAACAGAAGAAGTATTTACAGCACCTGATTTCCGTCGTGCAGAAGGAACAATTACATCATCTAAACCATTAAGTTATGGTGGAACAGTGATCGATGGTATGACTTTCAACTTTAAAGATGGCGAAGTTGTTGAAGTATCTGCAGAACAAGGTGAAGAAACACTTAAAGCTTTAATCAATGATAACAAAGGTTCAAAATCATTAGGTGAAGTTGCTTTAGTACCACACAAATCACCAATTTCTCAATCAGCAATTATCTTCTACAATACTTTATTCGACGAAAACGCATCAAACCACTTAGCTTTAGGACAAGCCTATGCAACATCTGTTCAAGGCGGAGCTAAAATGGATCGTGACCAACTAGAAGACGCTGGTTTAAACCGTTCAAACGTCCATGTTGACTTCATGGTTGGTAACGGAGAAATGAACATTGATGGTATCAAAGAAGACGGTACAGTTGTTCCAATCTTTAGAAATGGGGAATGGGCTTTTTAAGCTCAAAAAACTAGGAGGTATGTTGTATGTCAGATGAGAATAAAACTGGAAACGCGTTAGAGCAGGAGCTAGTAAAACGATTAGAACAATTTGACCGACGATTTGATCGTAATGGTTGGTTTTTCTTAGTTATCGTCATTGTCATTTTCTTTATTACTTTATATTTATTTATGCAAATATTTAGGGTTCCCGAAGTTGATACATATACCTCTTCGAATGAAATACTCGGACAAATCGAAAGTCTTGAAGAACGAATCGAATCTTATGAGATTCGAATTGAAGAATTAGAGGCTGAATAATTTTAGAAGGATTTTTTCATGAAAATATTACATATAAATTCATACTTCTCAACTTCCGGCCTATTTAACCAATTATATAGTCGCCAAGTTGAGTCGGATATTGATATTGATGTTTATGTACCGATCCCGCATCAATATCCAGAAGACAGGTTATCAACGAGTGGAGAATATACTACGGTCAGTCGAAATCATCATCAACTGACTCGTTGGGTATTCCCGATTAAACATCATTTAATATTAACGGATTTACTCACTCGTTATGACTTTGAGTCTTATCAATTAATTCACGCGCATTCATTATTCTCAAACGGTTGGCTCGCACTGCAACTTCATAAGAAATATAATATTCCATATGTCGTTGCTGTTCGTAATGCCGATATGCGCACATTCTTTCAAAGAATGCCTTGGATGAGAAAAACTGGGATTAACATCTTAAAGCATGCTTCAAAAATTGTATTTATTTCAAAAAATACTTACAACGAAATTTTTGAAACATACATCCCTGATTCTCTACAAGCTACTCTAAAAGAAAAAGCCCATATTATTCCAAATGGTGTCAGTGATTATTGGCATGATAATCGTTATAAAGATAAAAAGTCTAACTTGCATCAACCTTTAAGAATCGTCACAACCGGTAAGATTATGGCATTGAAGCGTTTCGTAGAATTAGCTGGATTAGTTCAAAGTTATTCTCCAGAACACTCGCCTGCTGAACTTCATATTATCGGTCCAAGTTGGGACGATTCCATTCTAAAAGAGTTACAACAAATGCCGGTCGTTACTTATCATGGTAAACAAGATATGGAAAGTATGAAAGAGTTATATCGCTCGATGGATATTTTTGCAATGCTCTCCTACCCTGAAACATTTGGTCTTGTTTATGTAGAAGCAATGAGCCAAGGCTTGCCAGTCATTTATACAAAAGGTGAAGGCTTTGATAATTTCTTCCCCAACAAAGAAATTGGGATGAGTGTGGATCATAAAAGTCAAACTGAGTTCAATCAAGCGGTTGATTACATTCGTCAAAATTATGCACAAATGTCTCAACAAGCGATGGAACAAATGCAAAGATTTAAATGGGATAAGATTAATCAAGAATATTTAAACTTATATCAATTAATTACAAAGGAGTCTATCAATGAGTAAAGTAAAAAAAGCAGTGATACCTGCTGCTGGTTTAGGAACTCGATTCTTACCTGCAACGAAGGCAATGGCAAAAGAAATGTTACCTATTGTAGATAAACCAACGATTCAATTTATTGTTGAAGAAGCTGTTGCTTCAGGTATTGAAGACATTTTAATTGTAACTGGTAAAAGTAAACGTCCGATTGAAGATCATTTCGACTCAAATATCGAACTAGAAGAACATCTTAGAGAAAATGGCTTAGAAGATTTGTTAGACATTGTTAACGATACAACCAATGTTAACTTATTCTTTGTCCGCCAAGCTTATCCTAAAGGTCTGGGCCACGCAGTTCTTCAAGCAAAAGCTTTCATTGGTGATGAACCATTCATTGTTATGCTAGGTGATGACGTGATGCAAAGTGAGGTTCCATTAACGAAGCAACTGATTAATGTTTATGACGAAACACATGCGTCTAACATTGCGGTTATGGAAGTACCTTATGAAGATACAAACAAATACGGTGTCATCGCACCAGAACGTGAATATGCTGAAGGGATCTATAATGTGGAGCGTTTTGTTGAAAAACCAAATCCAGAAGATGCACCAAGTAATTTGGCTATTATTGGACGCTACTTATTAACTCCAGAAATATTTGAAATTTTAGAAAACCAAGCACCTGGTGCTGGTAACGAAATTCAATTAACTGATGCGATCGATACATTAAACAAATCGCAACGCGTCTTTGCTAAACGCTTTGATGGTAAAAGATATGATGTAGGAAGTAAATTTGGCTTCCTTGAAATGAGTGTCGAAATTGGTCTGGATCATCCAGAAATTAAAGATGAATTAAAACAACATATCATTGCCTTAGGTAAAGAACTTAAAGCATAAAAAATTGAGGGAATCCGAATGGACTCCCTCAATTTTTCTATTCACCTTTTTGCTTTGTCATTAAAACTGGGCCTTCTTTAGTGATTGCAATTGAATGTTCAAATTGTGCACAATATCCACCGTCACGCGTACGAGCAGTCCAACCATTATCATCCATTTTCATCTTCCAAGTTCCCGTTGTAATCATTGGTTCGATTGTAATGGTCATACCCTCTTTTAAGCGTAGACCTTTCCCAGCTAAACCGTAGTGAGGAATTGCTGGCTCTTCGTGAATTGTTGGGCCAATACCATGTCCAATAAAGTCACGAACAACACCGAAACCTTCGCCTTCTGCATAAGTTTGAATTGCATGACCGATATCTCCAATACGGTTCCCTACAACAGCTTGTTCGACACCTAACATTAATGCTTTATAAGTGACATCAACTAGACGTTGGTGCTCTGGAGTTAATTCTCCAACAGCGTATGTCCAACAGCTATCAGAAATTGCACCATTTAAGTCAACACAAAAGTCAACATTCGCAATGTCACCGGCTTTAAGTACATACCCTGATGGGAAACCGTGACAGATTTCGTCATTCACACTAATACATGTTGCGTATTTATACCCTTCGTAACCAATTTGAGCTGCGACTGCCCCAGCGCCTTCAATACGTTTTTGAACGAATTTATCAATCTGATTCGTCGTAACCCCTGGTTTGATAAAGTCGCGTAATTCTTCATGAATACTTGCTAATATCTCTCCAGATTCTGTCATTTGTTCTATTTCTCTTTGTGATTTTAAAGTAATCATTCTTATTCCCTTTCTTTTATTCCCATTCTATATTTATGACACTTGCTATCTTATTATTGCTCTCATTAAAAATAACTTGTTGAGTTTGTTTACTCTCTTCCAAATCAGCTTGATTACAGATAGCCACAGTGTCTTGTGGGAGTATTTCTTTCTCGTATTTAACTTGGATGCGTTTCATCTTGTAGTTTCTGCTAATATTAGACGGAATAGTACGGTACGCCCACCTCAGATAGACCAGATTATTCACATGCAAGTTCTCATCGATATCACTTTCATCAATACCAACTCGAATATCTTCTTCGTTTGCCACATTCGTGAATGCTTTAATCTTCGAAAATTCAATTGTATAAGATGAGTCAATAATATCTTCCGTTTCTAAAGGAGCTGGATTAATTCTAACTATTCGACGCTTCTCCATATCAATGGCTGCGAACTTAGCGAATACTTCATATAACAATTGTCCATCACTCACAACGCTATAACGTCGAGTACAGAAGAAACGGTTAACTTCAATGAGTCGTGTATCAATCTCAAGTGTAGCATTAAGTTCTGCTTCTTTAAGAATTCGAATCTCATATTGAGTGATGACCCATGTATGATTTTCTTGAATGAATTTAACATTCAATTGATTCTGTAAATAATTATCATGTAAGCCACTTACTTCCATGGCTTTCTCTAATATCTTTGTCAAATCGATTTGAGTCGTTCCAGGGATTATCAAATCATCTGTTACAACCAATTCTTTGCTGACTACTTTTAACTTTGAATCTTCCATCGATCCTGTAACCCCCTAATATTGCTATAAAAACAATTATACCAAAAAAATTCATAACTAACAGAAAAGAAGCATAATAAAAAAGGATTATTGAATATTTAAGAGTTGCTCGTTTTAATCGTCCTATATTTGCTTATTTATGACACTAAAAAAACTAGTCGGATAGAATCCGACTAGCTTTAATCATTTAAATAAATATTAACGCATTTGGCGTAGGATAAATGAAACAATTGCAATAAGAACGACCGCACCTAGTAGTGCAGGAATAATGAACAATCCACCAATTTCAGGACCAAAGCCTGATAAAAATTGATTCCCGATCCATGAACCGACGAAACCAGCAATAATATTACCAATTACACCGCCTGGGATATCGCGTCCCATAATCATTCCAGCTATCCATCCGATGATACCACCGACGATTAGTGACCATAACCAACCCATATTATTCATCTCCTTTTTTTAATTATACAAAACATTTTCATTTTGTAACTTTATTATATCAACTTGTGGCTATTATTGCGAATATAAAGGCTTGAGAACAGGCTTTCATTTTGAAAAAATTATAAATAAGTCTTTAAAACGTTGATGTAACAATGTTTTTTGTTAACATTCAGTTCACAATATATATCCTCAATTTTTATCCCTTACTTGCCCTGTTTTTCATTTTATATAATGATTATCATCTTTCTGTTATAATATGTAAAGTATTATGTCAGTTGGAGGGATAACATGGGAAAAATATACCCAAGTAAATTACAATTTAATGATGAAATCCGCGTGTTGAGCCCTAGCTCTTCAATTAAACGCGTGAATTCTGAAGCTGATAACGAGAAGCTCGTCAAATACTTCGCAGATCTCGGTTACACGATTAGCTACAGTCGGCATATCGATGAGATGGATGAAATGAATTCAGCTTCCATTAAAAGTCGCGTCGAAGATTTACACGATGCATTTCGTGATCCTCAAGTTAAAATGATTTTAACTTCGATTGGTGGGTTTAATTCGAATGAATTACTACCGTATCTGGACTATGAGTTAATTAGAAGTAACCCAAAAATACTTTGTGGTTATTCTGATACTTCCGCTTTGCAAAATGCTATTTTTGCTAAAACAGGTTTAGTAACTTATAGTGGTCCAGCCTATTCCTCTTTTAAGATGAAGGAACTTCAGGATTATCAGACTAATGCTTGGCAAGCGGCGATAACTAAACATTCTTATAACTTAAATCCAAGCGACTTCTATACGAGTGATGAATGGTTTATTCCAGAAAAACCTCGGGATCTAAAAGAAAATGAATGGACAGAATACTCAAGTGGTAAGGCTAGCGGAACTGCTATTGTTGGTAATTTAAATACTTTTAATTTACTTCAAGGGACTCAATATATGCCTCAAGTCGATGATGCGATCTTATTTATCGAAAGTGCGGAAGAAAACGATGCCTTTGACTTTGCCAGAAATCTGGCTTCATTATTACAAGTTTATCCTGAACCTGCTGCCGTTATTATTGGTCGCTTTCCTAAAGAATCAGACATGAGTGAAGATACACTTCACTACATATTGAATAAGCATTCGATTTTACAAAGCATTCCGGTCATCTACAATGTGAACTTCGGTCATACTCAACCAATCTTTACATTCCCTATTGGTGGAACAGTTGCTATCAACACAGCTGCTCTTTCACTTTCAGTTGTTCAAGGTTAATTTTCAATCAAAACTAAAACCAGCGATGCCCATATTGGAATCGCTGGTTCTTTATTTATCTCATTGTTACAAATTCTTCTGCACCTGTTGGGTGAATAGCAATAATTGAGTCAAATTGAGCTTTTGTAGCCTTCATCTTCATCGCTACACCAAAGCCTTGAATCATCTCATCAACGCCTTCTCCGATACCATGCAAGCCAATAACGACTTCTTCTGGCCCATAACATACGAGTTTAAATTTATTTTGTTCACGATGCCAAGCTGCAGAAGCATACATTGAATAGAAAGTATTTGTATACACTTTAATATTCTCTTCACCAAACTCTTTAATCGCGTCTTTCTCTGAATATCCAATTGTACCAATCGCTGGATGGCTAAAGATAACAGTTGGAATATTTGTATAATCAATTGCTGAAGTTGCCCCATTATTAAATAAATATTCCGATAACGTACGCCCTGCTCTAATCGCAACTGGAGTTAAATCAACACGATCAATCACATCACCAATCGCGTAAACGCCAGCTTCTTCAGTTTCATGACCATCATTGACATTGATTTGTCCTTTTTCATCAACCGTGATGGCAGTATTTTCTAAACCTAAATTTTCAGTATTAGCGACACGTCCAACGGCTGCAACAACACGGTCAACAACTAGTTTCACTTCGCCGTCTACTAAACATTCGATTTTATCACCATTTTTACGGTATTCAGTAAAGGTGGTATTAGGCATATGTGTCGGTCCATCTTCATTGATTGCGCCAAGTAGCAAATCACTTAACATGTCATCAAAAGAACGTAATGGTTTTTCATATCTTGTGACTAATGTCGTATCAACCCCTAAGTTACTCATTACTTGTGATAATTCAACGGCAATGTAACCTGCACCAACGACAGCTACTTTCTCAGGTAAAGTCGTCCAGTTGAAGAAATCATCTGAGTTATCAACTAATTCTCCACCCGGTACTTCTACCTTACTTGGGCGTCCACCTGTCGCGATTAAGATGTTTTTAGCTGTTAATGTTTCGCCGTTTACTTCAACGGTGTGTCCATCAACGAATGATGCGTGACCTCTATATAAAGTTATGCCATTTTTTTCAATGTTATTCTCATAACCTGATCTTGAACGACTGACGTAACCATCACGTGCTTCACGAAATTCAACAAAGTTAAAGCTTGTGTTTTCAGCATGGAAACCATATCCAGGTCCGTATTTATGAATACTATCCGCAACTCTTGAGGCATACCAACTAACTTTCTTAGGGACACACCCACGGTTTACACACGTTCCCCCTAAATCAACGGCCTCAATTACCGCTACTTTTGCTCCATGCTCTGCCGCACGGTTTGCAGAAGAAATTCCGCCACTTCCTCCACCAATAACTATATAATCAAATTCTACCATATTTATATTCAGTCCTTTCTTTCTAACCATACTGCAGCCATTGTTTGACTGGCAGGAATCACTGCATTTATCTTACCATGATTATCATATGCTTTATAAAATAATTGCCCTGCGTTGTTATAACCAAATGCATAGACTAACAGCCAATGATTTCCATACTTACTTCCAAACGCTTTAGTTGTTCCAACAATAACTGGGTAGGGCTTTGCTTGAGATAACTCTTTCGTAACGATTGGATTACTAATAAGATGCCACCTTGGTTTATAATCGACGTCCTCGAACAGAGCTTTTAATCCACCGATTAAATCCCAAGGGTAAGTCCCTTTATACCAAAATCGACCATCAATGCGTGGTTTTAATCCAATAATTAAGTCATCCATAGATAATTCTTTTTCATAATCTTTCTGAATAACGTAATGTGCCAAAGCTGCAGCAGTATATGTACCACAATAGCCAGGAAATTCGCGATTAACATATTTACGATAAACCTTCATAGCGCGTGGGTTTATCCCTGTCCATTCAGTTGGCCAATCTTTTCTAGTATACTTTTGTTTTTTCACAATTCTTACCCTACTTCCCTATATTAGTCTACTATATCTATGAAAAATGTACTAATTAATTGCTTAAACGCATCATAATAAATAAAAAAGAATACTAACCGCTGATTGGCAGTTAATATTCTAAAAAATACATTCATTTTCTAAACAGACTTAAGCTTGTTTACGAATACCGTCGTATTTGTATTAATGCGCTTCGATCGTTTGCGAATAAAAATCTAATATCTCTAGCGTCGCATTACCCCAAGTATATTTTAGCGCTTCCGAACGCCCTTTAAGTGAAAGTTTTTGCATTAATAATGGATTATCCACACTATTAATTGCCTTCATTAAACTTTCAGTATTACCAGATTCATAGATTAAGCCTGTCTCCTTATCCGTAATTTGTTCAACGGTTGGTTCGCTTTCAGCGGCAATGACAGGTATGCCTGACGCCATCGCTTCCGAGATTACTAAACCAAAGGTCTCTGATGTTGATGGGAAGACAAAAGCATCTCCTGTCGCAAAGGCTTTAGACAAATCTTCACCATGCTTAAAGCCTAAAAAGTGCGTCTTCGTTCCAGCAAAGACTTCTTCTAAGCGTTCTCTGTCTGGCCCATCTCCGACAATGGCTAGACATAAATCATCTCGCTCATCAAAGATTGCACGTAAATGATCGATATCCTTCTCTGGAGCCAATCTTCCAACGTAGACTAATAATTTATTATTTGGATTATTGTCCGTTAATTCATTATATAATTCTTGATCAAAATATTCTGGATGACGCCCTTCAATATCAATTCCTCGAGGTAAGACACCATGAGTGGGAATCATCTCATCATTCAGTTCATCCATTAAGCTTTGTGAGACTGTAATATTAACGTCAGACTTTGTATGCCAAAAACGAATATAATCCCATAGAACTGGTTTAAATAAACTCATATTATAATGGTCTAAGTAATTCGGTAAATGAGTATGGTATGACGTTATTAAAGGGATATTTAACTTATTTGCATAGTGAACAGCCGATGAAGCCAATGAGATTGGATTCACAGCATGTACCACATCTGGCTTAAATTTCTTGAAAATAGACTTTACCTTTCGAGAAGGTAAACCCCATGGACGCGATCCATATAATGGAAATGTCACTGTTTCAAGCCCGTAAACTGGTACTCCTTTATAGTCGCTTATACCAAGATCCGGTGAAATAACAATAACTTCATGACCAATTTCTTTTAATTGAACAACAAAGTTTGCCAAGCGAGTGCAAATACCATCCGTCGCTGGGACAAAAGTTTCTGTTACGATTGCTATACGCATATTATCCTCCCACTACAAAGCCACTTAATCTTTTCCTACTCTGATTATACCCCTCGATTGTAAATTTAGAGCTAAATGAATGTAAAGTTTATGTAAATTTGTAAATTTACACACGTTTTCTTCTATTTTGAGCTTGTTTATCTTGGTTTTTCGACCCTTTTGTTTCAGTTGGATCAATTAATATTCTATTTTTTAATACTTTCTCGGTTAATGGAATATTCTCTTCTTTTAAGATGGCTGCTAAATCATTCGCTTCTTGTTGATTTAATAATGAGATAACAATACCTTCACGGTTCATTCGACCTGTCCGTCCTGATCTATGAATATACGTTCGGCTATCTTGGACACGGTTATAATGAATGACGTAAGGAACTTCTGAGATATCCATCCCTCTACTAGCAACATCGGTTGTTAGAAGATAAGTAACGTCATGATTTTTAAATGCTCGAATCGCATACTCACGTTCTTGTTTACTCGCATCACTATGTAAGACAACGACAGATACATTCTCATAGATTAACTTCGCTGCCACTTCTTCAATTTGATTAATCTGTTCGAAGAATACAATGGCTCGCATGTTATCCATCTGAGCTAAACGTTTCAGTTCATCCACTTTATAGCGATTATTAACCGTAATGAAATAATGTTGAATATGGCTAACTGATTCTTGCGAATCAATGCGGATGACTTTAATGTCATTATTCTCCGCTTTTCGATCATTGACAAATTCCTCTGTCATTGTCGCACTTGCATAAACTTTTTGAACATCACGCATCAGTGTTTGTTGAATTGATTCGATCGTTCTTTTATGTTCATCTTTAAATAAATAATCTGCTTCATCAAAAACAATGGTTTTTACTAGGTGAACTTTTATTTTTTTCGTCTTGCTTGTTAACTCGATAAAGCGTCCAGGTGTTGCAATAATAAGTTCTGGCTTATCTTTTAACTTATCGATTTGGCGTTTAATATTTGCACCACCGATGAGCGTTTGTGTTTTAATGCCTACAACTTTACCCCATTCGCGTGCCACTTCACCAATTTGCATCACTAATTCTTGTGATGGCGCTAGAATAATTGCTTGCAACGTTTTATTTGCTTCAATTTGATTCAATATAGGTAGTAAGTAAGCTAATGTCTTACCCGTACCCGTTGGGGATACAGCAATGACGTCGTTCCCCTCTGATGCTTCTTTAAATAATTGCTCTTGAACCGGTGTAGGTTCTTGAAATTCTTTCTCTTTCCAAAATTCTTGGAGTTCAGTTCTAAATGTATTAAGCATTATATGCTCCTTCTCTTATCTTCTATTTCTGTTCTTCAGTGTCAAAAGAAATATTCGCTGATTTACGTAGTAACTCCATTGTTTGTGCCACTTGTAAGCTTAGTTGTTTCCAATCTTCATAGCGCACTTTTTGGTGAATACTATCCGGATTATTAATCACTTCAGCAAAATTCAGTAACTCATCATACATATAATTCTCTGGTTTGTAATCAATCACATCTGCCTTTTGACCTTCTTGGTTTATTAACTCAACTTTACTAATGCGACTCACGTCGTGGATAATAATGGTCTCATCGTCTACATAAATTTCACTTGGCAGTTTTGAATGCACTGCTTTAGAGATAAATATCGATACTTGAAATTTATCATATGTGAATAAAATTGTACCGAAAATATCGACACCATTTTCCCCTTTTTGAGCGTTGTAGCGCACTGATTGAGGTAAACCAAATAAATCAAGGACGACATAAACTGGGTATACACCTAAATCCATTAATGCCCCACCTGAAAACTCAAGGTTGAAGACATTTGGTGCAATCTGGTGATTATCCATTGTTTCACGATATTGAACATATTTGGATGAGTATTGCCCAAAATTAAAGTTAGCCCCTAAAAACGGCTGCTTAGAAGCTTTTATCTCATTCTGAACTAACTGCTTCATTCGACGATAATTACGCGTATGAATATGCAAAGCACCTTCAAAAATGAAGACATTCATGCGTTTCGCTTCTTCATGTGCTTGATGCCATTCTTCAACACTTGAAAACATTGGCTTCTCAATGATGACATGCTTTCCAGCTTTTATCGCTTGCATTGCTTGTTCAAAATGCATGCTATTGGGACTTGCGATATAAATCAAATCAATTTCTGGATCAAATAAAATATTATTTAATTGGTCCGTATAGTAGTCTGTCTTGTAAATCGTCGCAATATCTTTTGCTCGGTAAGCACTTCGTGAATAGATTCCTTTAATCTTATATAGATTGGTCAGTTGACTAGCTTTAATAAATTGCTCTGTTATCCATGAAGTACCAATGGTTCCTACGTTTATCATTGAACTCCTCCTCTTATATTAACTGCTCTTCGTCAATGGCTTCTAAATAGGTCTGAATGGCTTGAGTAACTTCTGAAAGACTATTTTCTTCAAAAGGTGATTTTAAGTTAGCGAGTTTCACAATTTCTTGGAATGATTTCGTTCCACCTACACGACAAATGTTTAAGTAATCAGACCAGAAGCTATCGTCTTCTTTCACATGACTTCGCTCCCAGAACTGAAAGGCACATACTTGGGCTAATGTGTAATCAATATAGTAGAATGGTGAGTTGAAGATATGGCATTGTCTAAACCATAATCCACCTTGCTCATAAAACTCATTGTCATCATATTCTTTCCAAGGAGTGTATTGTTTCTCTAATTCACGCCATTTTGAACGACGTTCTTCTGGTGTCATTGTTGGGTTTTCATACACTTCATGTTGGAAGTGATCTACTAAGACACCATAAGGTAAGAAGGTCACGGCTTCTGAAAGATGAGCGTATTTGTATTTTTCTACTTTGTCACCGAAAAACTCATCCATATATGGCCATGCGATAAATTCCATACTCATCGAATGGATTTCACAACTTTCATGCGTTGGCCAAATTAACTCAGGTTCATTAATCCAACGTGAACGATAGAGTTGGAAAGCATGCCCAGCCTCGTGTGTTAATACATCCACGTCTCCTGAAGTCCCATTAAAATTAGCAAAAATAAAGGGAGCATTGAAGTTCGGGATATGAGTACAATACCCTCCACTTTGCTTACCTGACTTAGTTAATAAGTCCATTAAATCATGTTTAACCATAAAGTCGAAAAAGTCCGCAGTTTCAGGTGACATATCTGAATACATCTTTTCAGCTTTTTGAATCAACTCATACGCAGTCCCAATGGGTTTCGCATTTCCTGTTGGAAAGCTTAAGTTTAGATCGTAATATTTTAACTCATCTAACTCTAAACGTTTCGCTTGGCGGTCATAAATATATGTTGATAATGGCACAATTTGTTCCAAGACTTCACGACGGAATACTTCAACATCCGAACGTGTATAGTCTAGGCGGTTCATTCTCGCATAGCCCATCTCCACAAAATCTTTAAAGCCAAGACTGGTTGCCATCTCATGACGGACTTTGACTAATTCATCGTAAATGCGATCAAAATCAGCTAAGTTCTCTTGGAAAAAGTTTGCATATAATTCAGAAGTCGCTTTTCGTTCCTGACGGTCAGTTGACTGCATGAATGGTGTCAAACCAGATAAGTTATAAGTTTCTCCCTTATAATCAATTTCCGCTGATGCGATGAGTGAATCATATTCTGAGACTAATTTATTCTCTTGTTGTAATAAAGGTATAATAGTTGGGTCAAATACTTTTAGAGAGTTCTCAATAATATCAAAAAATGGTGCTGCAATTTCTTGTTTTAATTCAGATAGAAAAGGTGAGTTTAAAATTGCACGATAATAATCAGTTTCCCATTCTGAAATAATTGGTAGCTGTTCATTCCAAAAATCACTTTCTTTTTTATAAAAAGCATCTTTTGTATTAATAGAGAAACGAATTTCTGCTAACTCTGATTGCGTATTTATTTCATTTTGTAATGCTTGTATCTCATGAATGCCTTCTAAGGCTTCCTTGACAGAATTAGCATTTTTAATTTGGTCAATATTTTCTTGGTAGTCTTTTTTGAAAATATCTAGGTCTGGTCGATTATAATTAAATTCGTTAAATTTCATACACACACGTCCTTCATTTACTGTAATGCTATTATACCACAGGTTCAGTTATAAGCTTGTTATTTTGGGATAGTTCTAGTGAATTATTTTTTATAAGGGATTAAAAAAGACAACATAAAATAAAAAAGTTAACTGCATTTTAATAGTCAATTTATTAGCAAAACCTTGACTTTGTCGTGTATAATAGTATGTTGACAATAATAGAGAAATATAACCAATTAATAGGAGGTGTCTTTATGCATCAAGATTCAACTAACGAAGGAACCCCTAATGAAAAAAAGACGACTAAAAATCGCAGTGAAGTTTTATATAACATTGAGCAAAAACTAAAACTCTTACCTGATTTACCAGGATGTTATTTAATGCGAAACGCGAACGATACCATTATATATGTAGGTAAAGCTAAGAATTTACGTAATCGTGTGCGTTCTTACTTTAGGGGTGCTCATGATGCTAAGACAACAAAATTAGTATCTGAAATCGATCATTTTGAAACAATTATAACTAACAGTGATAAAGAAGCGCTGATTCTTGAGATTAATCTTATTCAAGAATATAAGCCAATTTATAACATTCGACTCAAAGACTCAACAATGTATCCTTATCTAAAAATTACTAAAGAAGAAGATCCTCAATTAATTATTACGAATGAAGTGAAAAAAGATGGGGGAACTTACTTTGGTCCCTTTCCAAATGTTTATGCCGCAACTAGTACCCAACAATTATTGCACCGAGCATATCCTTTAAGAAGATGTGCTAAAAACGAAAAGCGTGCCTGCTTTTACTATCACCTTGGCCAATGTATTGGACCTTGTGATCATAAAGTAGAACAAGCGGAATATGATGCTCAGATTGAGAATATCAAAAAATTCTTTGCAGGCAACGTCGACAGTATTAAAAATGACTTACGTTCAAAAATGGACACTGCTGCAGAAAAATTAGACTTTGAACAAGCAGCGGATTACCGTGATCAAATTAGTTATATCGAAAAAACAATTGAACGCCAAGTCATTATGAGTCAGGACTATGACAATATGGATGTCTTTGGTTACACCCTTGATCGTGGTTGGTTATCGATTCAAACCTTTATGTTGAGACAAGGTTCGATTCTTAAACGTAAAGCCGCCATCTTCCCTAGCTATAATAATCCAGAAGAAGAAGTCACGACTTATATTGCGCGATTCTATAAAGAAGAATCACAACTCATGCCTAAAGCGGTACTCGTTCCAAGTGATGTTGATAATCATTTATTAAATGAATATCTTGAAGTTCCAGTATCGACACCCCTTCGTGGGAAAAAACGTAGCTTATTAGAACTTTGCGAAAAAAATAGTCGCATTGCTTTGGATGAAAAATTCAGATTAATAGAGATGAGCGAAAGAAAAACTTTAGGTGCCATTGACGAATTATCAGATGCTTTAAATATTCCGCAAGCAAACTATATCGAATCGTTTGACCATTCTAATATCCAAGGATCAAACGCAGTATCAGGTATGGTTGTTTACCGCGACGGGAAGCCTGAGAAAAAGAACTACCGTAAATTCAAAATTAAAACTGTCGAAGGTGCCAATGAGTTCGCATCAACTCAAGAAGTCATTCGTAGACGTTACACAAGACTGCTACGCGAAGAGAAACAATTACCTGACTTAATCCTAATGGATGGTGGGAAAATTCAAATTAGAGCAGCTAGAGATGTGTTGGAGAATGAATTAGGCATCACAATTCCGGTTGCTGGTATGGTAAAAGATGACAAACATAAAACTGCTGCCTTAATGGACGGTTATAGTGAGGAAATAATTCCTTTAGAACCAACAAGCCAAGTCTTCCACTTCCTACAAAGAGTCCAAGATGAAGTCCATCGCTATGCGATTAGCTATCATAGAAATGTCCGTTCGAAATCTCAGTTTGGATCAATCTTAGATAGTATTGAAGGTGTTGGACCGAAGACCCGCACAAAATTATTAAAGCACTTTAAAAACTTACAAAGAATGAAAGAAGCAGACATTGAAGAGTACCGTCATATCGGTGTTCCTCAACCGACTGCAGAACGTATTATAGAAACACTGAATGATGAAGAAAAACTTCAGAGTAAGTAATACTGTTTTGGTTTAACTTTGTCTAGTTGTGTCCCTGAGATTTTCTCAGGCATCATTTTTCACGAATTTCATCCCTGAATATTTCTCAGGGATGGTAAGGTGCCTTGAGAGTTTCTCAGGCATCATTTTTCACGAATTGGATCCCTGAATATTTCTCAAGGATGGTAAGGTGCCTTGAGAGTTTCTCAAGCATCGTTTTCACGAATTGGATCCCTGAAAAATTCTCAGGGATGGTAAGGTGCCTTGAGAGTTTCTCAAGCATCGTTTTTCACGAATTGGATCCCTGAAAAATTCTCAGGGATGGAAAGGTGCCCTGTGAGTTTCTCAAGCATCGTTTTTCACGAATTGGATCCCTGAAAAATTCTCAGGGATGG
>NZ_JBGQQY010000004.1:0-51998 GCF_045528545.1 Ruoffia sp. FAM 26254 | reverse complement strand
GAGTTTCTCAAGCATCGTTTTTCACGAATTGGATCCCTGAAAAATTCTCAGGGATGGAAAGGTGCCCTGTGAGTTTCTCAAGCATCGTTTTTCACGAATTGGATCCCTGAAAAATTCTCAGGGATGGAAAGGTGCCCTGTGAGTTTCTCAAGCATCGTTTTTCACGAATTGGATCCCTGAAAAATTCTCAGGGATGGTAAGGTGCCTTGAGAATTTCTCAAGGAAATATTTTCATTGCAAACTAAAAAATCCTCACCTAGCAAAGTCATAATAGACTCTGCCGGGTGAGGATTTTGTTTTTATATTAATAGAAAACCATTACTGGTGTACCGTAATCAACGTTATTGTAAATTACTTCAACTGCGCCTAGAGGAGTGTTAATACAGCCAAGTGAACCACTTAATTGATAAACATTTCCACCAAATGATCCTTGCCAAGATGCATCATGAATTCCTTGAGCTTTATCGTCAAAGCGAATCCAGTAATTAACTGGCGTAGAATATTCTACTTTTGAGAATGGGTTGTAACCAACTAAGTTTGTATCAGTTAACATCTCAATAACAGCATTTGCTCCTGGTACGGTCTCAGCACCAATCTTACCTGAAACCATTGGCGTTTCAAGAATAAGTTGACCATCAACATATAAGAACATATATTGATTACTTAAATCGATTTCGACGTAAGTTGATCCAATATCATTTGCAGCACCAGCAATACCACCAGAACTGTAATAGATTGGTTCACGACTAACATCGTTACCTGCATGAATGTCACTAATTAACGCTTCTGCTTCTGCATCAGTGTCAATTGACCAACCTAGGATTCCAGGTGGCACAGTGACTTCACCTTGTAAAGTACTATTGAAAGTACGGTCTTTGTAGAATGTTGAATATTCCTCGTTAAGAGTACTTAAATATGCTTTCACAGATTCAGCATCGATAATTAATTCATTTGAAGAATCAAAATAAATCCAGTTTTCAATTTCATCTTGTGGAATTGTTACTTCTTCTCCAGCAATTTCATAAGTGATATTCACTGATGATACGGATTCAATTTCATCCATCACTGATGTAATTTCTTCACTTACTTCAGTTATTTCTGGTTGAGCATATGCTTCTTCCAAATCAATGGTATAATTCTCGTTTTGAATCCCTTCAACAATTGCTGATTCAAGACGACTAGGATCGATTTGGTTTCCAGCAGACCCTTCAACTACATAATAACCTTCAGTTTCGTCATAATCTACACCTGCATCTGTCGCCGCTTCACGTTCTTCATTAGAAAGACCTTGGGCTGACAAGCTATTAATTATTTCTTCTTCACTGAAGTTAATTTGCTCTTCTAAACCTTGATTGTACTCTTTATCTTCAAAGAAGCCATTGACCCAAGTCGTTGGATCTTGTGATAAGTATGACGCTTCTAATTCTGACTCAGTTTTATATTCAGGTTCTAGTTCACCTAGTTTCAAACGAGCAACTTCTTGCCCATCTTCTTCAAGAACAAATTCTTTGTCATTCAAATCTTCAATAACTTTCGCCTGTGCTTCGCTTAATGTTAAATTACTCACATCAACTGTTCCAAAAGTGGAATTCGCTGAAAATTTCTCAGAGTAAAACCCAACACCTGCAAAATATACAACTCCCATAATAAGCACAGTTGAAACGATAATTAATAATGTCTTTTTCATTACTTACCTACCTCTCTAAAGTTTCGCAATTATAGAGTAACATATTTGAAATGATTTGTGCTGATAATTCACACATTATTCAAAAAATCATTTGAGTACTTGTCCTTAATAAAAACTTAACCTTTTCTTATTGTTAAAAAAGTTAACGTTCGGGATTTTCCCCTCGAATATTAGGTTTATTCCTAAAATATTTTCTTGTAAAATCAAATTGATTTATATGAGATAAAATTATTATATGCAAAAAAAGCACCTAAATGCACAAGACATTTAGACGCTTAAAATTTAAAATTACATGTTAGCTAAAGTTTCTAAAATCAGTTTGTTCACAACTTGTGGATTAGCTTTACCACGAGTTTGTTTCATAATTTGTCCAACAAAGAATCCTAAAGCACGATCTTTACCGTTCTTGTAGTCTTCAACTGATCCAGGGTTAGCAGCAATTACTTCGTCAATGAGTGGTTGTAATTTAGCTGGGTCACTAAGTTGAGCCATTCCTTGTTCTTCAACAACTTTATTTGCGTCGCCACCTTTTTCAACAAGGTGTTTGAATAATTTCTTAGCAATTTTACTTGAAATTGTTCCATCAGCAATTAAGTTAATCATTTGTGCTAAGTTTACTGGTGTTAATTCAGTATCTTCTAAAGCGATTTGTTCTTTATTTAAGTGAGCTGAAACTTCACCCATTAACCAGTTAGATACTTGTTTAGGATCTGCACCTTCTTCAATTGTATTATCAAAGAAATCTGACATTACTTTTGTCTGAGTAAGAACCATCGCGTCATATTCTGGTAATTCGTATTCATTAACATAACGTAGACGTCTTTGGTCTGGCATTTCTGGTAATGATTCTTTCACTTCCGCAATCCACTCTTCTGTAATGTAAATTGGCGGAACATCTGGTTCTGGGAAGTAACGGTAATCTGCCGCTCCTTCTTTCGTACGCATTAAGATTGTGTCACCTGTTGTCTCATCATAACGACGTGTTTCTTGCTCAATCACGCCACCACTTCTTAATACATTTGCTTGGCGCACTTCTTCGTGTTCAAGACCTTTACGTACATATGTAAAACTGTTTAAGTTTTTAAGCTCAGTTTTTGTACCAAATTCTTCTTGGCCAAATGGGCGAAGCGAGATATTTGCGTCACAACGTAGTGATCCTTCTTCCATACGAACATCAGAAACTTCAGTAAATAAGATTTTCTCACGAACAGCTTCTAAGTAAGCATACGCTTCTGCTGGTGAATGCATATCTGCCTCAGAAACAATCTCGATTAATGGTGTACCTTGACGGTTTAAGTCAACGTAAGAGAAACCATCTGTTCCGTGAGTGTTTTTACCTGCATCCTCTTCTAAATGGACACGGTTGATACGAATACGACGGCGTTCACCTTCAACTTCGATATCAATATATCCGTTTGTTCCAATCGGTTGTGCATCTTGTGTAATTTGGTAGGCAGCTGGGTTATCGGGGTAGAAATAGTTTTTACGGTCAAAACTCATTTCACGCGCAATTTCACAGTTTAAAGCTAGTGCTGCTTTCATACCGTAATCTACAGCACCTTTATTTAATACTGGTAAGACACCTGGATATCCCCAGTCTTTTTCATTCGTGTTACTATTCGGTTCTGCACCAAAATGAGCTGGTGAAGTACTAAATATTTTCGAGTCAGTCTTTAACTCTACGTGGATTTCTAATCCAATGACAGTTTCAAAATTCATTATATCACCCTCCTAAAATTCCGGTACTTGGTTAACGTAATCATGATTTTTCTCAAAATCATAAGCAACTTGGTAAAGTGTTGATTCATTCATATGTTTACCAATTAATTGTAAGCCAATAGGCATTCCGTTACTATCAAAGCCTGCTGGAACTGACATTGCTGGTAGTCCTGCTAAATTGACAGGAACTGTTAATAAGTCCGATACATACATTTCAACTGGGTCCTCAATACGGCCACCAATCTTGAAGGCAGTACTTGTTGTAACAGGTCCCATAATTAAGTCATATTCGCTAAAGACTTTAATAAAGTCATCAATAATTAATGTTCTAACTTGAGCGGCTTTCTTAAAGTATTTATCAAATGCTCCTGAACTTAAACTGTAAGTTCCTAACATAATACGACGTTTAACCTCGTCACCAAAACCTTCACTACGAGATTGAACATAGATATCTTCAAGTGTTTTCGCAGATTCTGAACGGTAACCATAACGGATTCCGTCAAAACGTTGTAAGTTTGATGATGCTTCTGCAGAAGAAAGGATATAGTAAACATTAATTCCGTAAGGTGTATGTGGTAATGATACTTCGTCAACGATTGCACCTTGAGAAATAAAGTATTCTTTTGCTTTACTAATTGCATCACGAATCTCTTCATTAACTGCTTCAGATTGGTATTCTTTAGGAATCGCAATACGCATGCCTTCAATTGATTGACCAAGTTTTGATCTGTAATCTAATTCAGTATCAGGACGGCTTGTTCCATCAAGTTTATCGAAGCCTGCAATTGCTTCTAATACTAATGCATTGTCTTCAACAGTCGTTGTCATTGGTCCAATTTGGTCTAAACTTGAACCAAAGGCAATCGCGCCGTAACGAGAGACAGAACCGTATGAAGGTTTCATTCCTACAATCCCTGTAAAGGCTGCAGGGTTACGAACACTCCCCCCAGTATCTGTACCAAGACTTGCGGGAACTTGACGAGCAGCAACAGCAGATGATGATCCACCTGATGATCCACCTGGTACACGTTCTAAATCCCAAGGGTTTCTAGAAGTTTTGAAGTAAGATGTCTCAGTTGATCCACCCATCGCAAATTCGTCTAAGTTTAATTTACCAATAATAATAGCTCCAGCTTCTTTTAACTTCTTAATGACTGTCGCATCATAAGTTGGGTTGAAGTTTTCTAACATTTTAGATGAAGCGGTTGTTGTTAAACCTTCAGTAACGATATTATCTTTAATCCCAATTGGCACACCGTTTAATAATGGTGCGTCTTCACCGTACCCTACTTCATCGGCAGCTTTCGCCGCTTCTAAAGCTGCTTCTTTATTTAAAGCTAAGAATGAATTTACTTTCTCATCAGTCTCTTCAATGTAAGCAAAGATTGCTTCCGTTAATTCAACCGTTGTAAAATCGCCATTTCTTAACCCTTCTTGGATTTCAATAATTGTTGTTGGATATTTACTCATATTAAACTTCCCCACTTTCTAAGATGGCTGGTACTTGAATAAAACCACCTTCAGATAATGGTGCGTTTTTAAGTAGTGCTTCTGTTTTATTGCGTTCAATGGCTTTGTCTTCACGTAATACATTGATTAATTGATTACCGTGATACGTTGGTTTAACTCCCTCAGTATCTACTTCTTGTAACTGTTCAACCATATCGATAATACGTCCAAATTCTGGGACAAAGTTATCTAATTCATCGTCTGTATAACTAAGTTTTGATAACTTAGCGACGTGTTTGATTTGATCTTGACTTAACATTCAATTCATCCTTCCTTATCAGTTTATTTTTTGAAAATATGGCTTTGATATTGTGTCGCCCCTGCTGGTCGGCCTACGTAGGCTTCTACGCCAGCGTCAGATATGACTTTAATTTCAATGGCTACCCCTTCAGGTAAAGTTCTTTGCGAGACATCGGTAATATGTTGAGTCAACGCTGTAATTTCTGTTTGTTTATAGAACTGTGAAACAATTTCTACATTTAAGGAAGCCAATCCTCCGTCAATGTATAAAGCCTCTCCAGAGATACCATTTAAATTAGGGAAGAAATTAATAATTTCATTATTAAAATTATCAAAATATGCGTATTGATCGCTTTGGTCGCTCGCTTCGATGATTGGTAACGCAATACGATATTCATTGTTTTCTGTCCAGTCAGTCACAGAGTTTCCTTCTCGAGAAATACCATCTAATACATACGTTCCACCGACAACTTCATCGCTTGGAGCTGCTCGGTAAATACCAACGACGATTGGAACTGAACGTAATTCTTCTGTGTTTCTTAGACGCCCGACAATGATATTTGCGAATTGTCTACCACGTTCACGCATTTCACCCACTGAGATTTCTTGTTCGTGGATTACGCCATCAGCATCAGTATATTCATAAGTACTATTCATCGCAAGACCAAGAACAATTCCACCTAAAGCAAAGCCTTCTTCAGTCTCTACCATTAAGTTTTTCTCAGCTACTTGGGATAAATAAATCGGAGTTGATTGCACATTTGTCACGATTTGCTCGTTCTCTTCTGCGCCTTCTTCTGTAACATCTTCTGGGTCATCAGCTGGATCAACGGATTCATCTGAGGCCAGTGATTCCTCTAAACTTGATTGAGTTTCTGCATCTCCTTCCGGTAAGGCTGGATTCAAGCCTTCTGGATTGGTTGCTGACTCTCTTGCTAACCAACTCGTCATCGTTGCTTCATCTATAATTTGCCCTTCTTGCATAAAATACTGTTCAGTTGGAAAGACTTGTTTACTTATGCGAAGTAATCCTTCCTCAAATGCACGAATATTCGCTGCAGAACTTAAATTATTGTTTGAGCTCGCTGATGCACCAATTTGGTATTGACCATCGATTATTACTGCACGATAAAAATCGCTTGATAATTGATTGGTCGTCGTTTGAACCGTTACTTCATCTGGATTAGTTGGCTCATCCTCTTGTGCTTGGGACCTTACTTGCGTCACGCCTCCTGCTAGCATTAAGCAAGCAAGTAGTATAGATACATTCATTCTTATCTTTTTATTCATGTAATTACTCGCTCTCTTTTAATTTTTCTAGAAAAGTTTCTTCGTCCATGATTGCAATTCCAAGGTCTTGTGCTTTTGTCAATTTACTTCCGGCTGATTCACCAGCAACTAAGTAATTTGTATTTTTTGATACACTTCCAGTCACTTTCGCTCCGAGGTTTTCCAATCTTTTTTTGGCTTCCCCACGCGTTAAAGTTTCCATCGAACCTGTAAGGACAACGGTTTGATTTGCAAAGAAGTTATCCTTCAGATCAATCTCCTCAGGCACAACACCTAAGTAGTCTGTGTTGACTCCCGCTTCTTGTAATCTTTGAATCAGTTCGTTCGATTCTTCCATTTCAAAATATTCAACAATCGCTTGACTAATCATGGGTCCGATGCCATCAATGGTCTCAATATCTTCAATCGATGCTTTCTGAATTGCTTCAATCTTTCTGAATTTTTCAGAAATTAAACGAGCAGCTTTTGATCCGACATGGCGGATACCTAAACCAAAGAGTAATCTTTCTAAAGAGTTACTCTTTGATTCTTCAATCGCATCTTGATATTTTGTTGCGGATTTTTCTTTTGTATTTGGAAGTGTTAAGAAATCTTCTTGCTCTAATGTGTATAAGTCACTTGGATCCGAAACCAATGCTTGATTGATTAAGTGTTCCATAATCTTATCACCTAAACCAGTAATGTTCATCGCATTTCTTGAACTGAAATGAATCATCTTCGCTAACTTCTGCGCTGGACATAAAGGATTCACACATCTTAGGGCAACTTCTTCATTCAACCGTACTAATTCAGCGTCACAGCGTGGACACGTAGTTGGTATCGGTAATGGTTGCGAGTCTTCTGGGCGTTGACTCATAACAACACTCACGATTTCTGGGATAATATCTCCTGCCTTATGAATCTCTACGGTATCTCCAATGCGAACGTCTAAAGCTTCGATTAAATCCACATTATGTAAGGAAGCTCTTTGAACAGTCGAACCAGCTAATTGAACCGGGTCCATCACGGCCGTTGGTGTAACAACGCCCGTTCTTCCCACTGTCCACTCAACTTCATTCAGTTTAGTTTCCGCTATATCTGCTTTGAATTTATAAGCGATCGCCCATCTTGGGGCTTTGACGGTATAACCAAGTTGTTGCTGTAGGGCAACGTCATTGACTTTAATAACGATACCATCAATTTCATATGGTAAATCATGGCGTTCTTCTTCAATTTGATGAATAAAATCCATCACTTCAGTTTGATTTTTGCATAATTTTCGTAATGGGTTTGTTCTAAATCCTAAAAATTGTAATTGCTCGAATAATTCTGCTTGTGACTCTACATCAAAATCATCATTGTATAAAGCACTATATAAGAACATATTCAATCGACGTTTTGATACGGCTTTTGGATCAATTTGTCTTAACCCACCAGCGGCAGCATTACGTGGATTGGCGAATGGTACTTCACCTGTTTCTTCGCGTTCGTCATTCAGTTGCTTAAACACATCTTTTGGCATATAAGCCTCACCACGTACTTCAACGGATACGGGCTCTTTCAACTTCAGTGGTAATGAACGAATGGTGCGAAGGTTTGTCGTAATATCTTCTCCAACCGTTCCATCTCCACGAGTTGCACCTCTAACGAAGGCGCCATTTTCATATGTTAAAGCAATCGCTAAACCGTCGATTTTGCATTCGACCATAAATTCAACTTCTTGCTCGGTTTGGTTTTGTACGCGTTGAATAAATGCTCCAACTTCTTCCTCGTTGAAGGCATTCCCCAAACTATACATTGCTTCGGCGTGTTCAACTTTCGTAAAACCTTCTAATAATTGGTCCCCAATTCTTTGAGTCGGAGAATCAGATGTAATCCATTCTGGATGTGCTTTTTCAAGGTTTTCCAGTTCATTATACATTTGGTCGTATTCTGCATCCGTGATATTTGGTTTGTCTAGCACATAATAATTATATGCGTGATGATTCAGCTCACTTTTTAGCTGCTCGAGTCTTTCTTTTGCCTGTTCTAAATCTTTCGATTGAACCATTTATACCATCACTCCTAAAAAGCCATTTACGTTAATAGCAGTCTTCATTTCTTCGTCAAGTATATCATTCTTTACTGTTTCTATCAGTAAAAACATTCACTCTCTACTCCACTTTGCTTATTGGAGCAAAGGATGCTAGTAATTCTTTAATGCCTTGTGAATCGAAGGCAATACTTAGTAAAGCATTACTTCCAGAACCTTTAACATTAACGACAGTTCCAACTCCCCAAGTACGGTGATCTACTTTATCACCAACTGTATAATTTGTATCTGAATTGTTTGTGACTTTTTTCTTCAATGCTCCAGTTGAACCGCCTTTTGGACGCTGACTTAATAGAACATTTCTAGCCGCTTGGCTTGATCGTTTTCGCCCTTGCTGTCTGGTATTTTGAGAACGGATGACCGTTTGGAAAGATTGACCGACATGCTCAATCAAACTTTGGTCTATCTCAGATACGAATCGACTTGGGGCATTATGTTGATATCTACCATATAATAGTCGGCTTCTAGCTGCTGTTAGGTATAGTTGCTCTTCGGCACGTGTCATTCCAACATATGCGAGTCGTCTCTCTTCCTCTAACTCATCATCGCTTTCTGACGCACGACTTAATGGGAATAAGCCTTCTTCCATACCAACAATGAATACGTAAGGGAATTCTAGTCCTTTAGCTGCATGCATCGTCATTAAGGTAATTTGGTCTACGGTTTCTTCTTCCGACGTATCTGAAACAAGTGATAATTCTGTTAAGAATAAAGTTAAACGAATTCTTGGAGCCTGTGTATCAAGTGGTTCTTCTGTTGCTCCATCTTCTTCATCAGCAAAGTCAGGGTCGGTTTCGATAATATCTTCCAAGTCCATTTGGTCAAACTCTTTTGTAACTGACGCGAACTCGTCTAAGTTTTCTAGACGATTCGTTGCCTCTAAAGTCCCTTCTTCTTGAAGACTTTGCTTGTAATCTGATTGTTCCCAAACTTCTGCGACTAATTCACTTAAAGTTAAGTATTCTGCCTGTTGTCTTAAGCGTTTGATCATATCACTGAAGCGAACAAATTTAGTTTGTAAACTTGCAGATAAATTTGAATTTCCTAGTTGGTCAATAGCTTCAAACCAACCTAAGTTTAAACTTTCAGCAAATTCAGCTAATTTAGCAATACTTGTAGGTCCGATTCCTCGTTTTGGCACATTAACAATACGGTTAAAGCTTAAGTTATCCGCTAAATTATCAATCAGTCTTAAGTACGCTAACGTATCTTGAATTTCTTTACGTGAGTAGAATTTCAAGCCTCCAACAATCTTATACGGTAAGTTAGCTTTTAACAATTGGTCCTCTAAGTTACGTGATTGAGCTTGCGTACGGTAAAGAATGGCGTAATCACTATTCGAACGTTTTTGATCCTCTTTCGTTTCAAAGATTTGTTGAATAACATATCTTGCTTCTTCTGAGTCAGATTCCGCTAAGTAGAATTTAACCTTATTCCCCTGTGCTTTGTCACTCCAAAGTTTTTTGTCTTTACGGTTGATATTTTTTTCAATTACGCTGTTGGCTGCATTTAGTATCGATTGAGTTGAACGGTAATTTTGCTCTAATAAAATCACTTTGGCATCTGGATAATCTTTCTCAAAGTTCATAATATTTTCCATATTTGCTCCACGCCAACCATAAATACTTTGATCAGCATCCCCAACAACACAAATGTTTTTCAGTAAATCCGCTAATGTCTTCACCAATAAGTACTGAGTCTCATTCGTATCCTGGTACTCATCGACGTGAATATATTGAAATTTATTTTGATAGAACAGACGGACATCTTCATTTTCTTGAAGTAGTTTAACAGTTAATAATATTAAATCATTAAAGTCCATCGCATTACTTGTTTTTAGTTTTTGTTGATATAACTTGTAGACATTCGATTGAATATTGCCTAAGTAATCAGTGTTCTCAGCTGCAAAAGCATCAGGCATTTGCCCTTCGTTTTTTGCTGCATCAATCACCCAAAGCATTTCTTTGTAGTTGAATCGTTTGCTATCAAGATTTAATTCTTTTAGCACGCGTTTCATTAATGTTTGTTGCTCACCTTGGTCAATAATCGAAAAGTTTTGTGTATATCCAATTTGAGTGGCTTCTCGACGTAAAATACGTGCACACATCGAGTGAAAAGTGGATACCCAAATTGATGATGCTTCAGGTCCAACTAGTTTCTCAACACGTTCTTTCATCTCATTGGCTGCTTTATTTGTAAAGGTAATCGCCAACACATTCCAAGGTTTTATTTTTTTCTCTTCTAATAAATAAGCAATCCGATGGGTTAATACGCTGGTCTTTCCACTCCCAGCTCCAGCAGCAATTAGTACTGGCCCATCGGTTGTATATACAGCTTCTTGTTGTTTATTATTCAATCGGTTAATACTTTCGATTAACGATGACATATTATGACCTCCAATTTATCTAGTAGGTTGTTCACTCTAAAAAATCATACATAGTAGATTATATCAAAAATCAGTGTATAGTCCTAACAAACATTTGATGATTTTTCTGTGACTGATAGGACTCAACTTTGTCACAAACAATCTAATATTTTTATCGCTTTCATTAAAAAAATACCTCCTTGAGTTTATGGCTCAAGAAGGACATTTAATTTTCTATTCAGTTAATTCTGTAATTTGTATTTGGCGTTCACACTCTGATAATGAATCTCCTGTTACAATGACTTGTCCAATCAAACGTTTAGAGTCATTATTTATTGGATTAAACAAAGCAAAGCCCCAATCTGTTCTTAACATAAGTTGTGTTAAGAGATTCTCTTCATTCAAGACGGTTGCCGGTAAAGCAATCGCTGCTCTACTCTTAAGATGCAATGTTGGTAAAGGCAAGCCTAAAATAGCTCTCGCTGCTGCCTCATAATGAGAAATACTCATAGATCCAATCGTAAACATAGCTTCATCCGATAAACCGATACTTGCTTCGTTTATATAAACAACTCCTGCTGAAGTGATTAACATCTTCAACGTCAATGAACCAACTAAATTTAATAATTCCGCTAATAATTGCGCTAAACGGTTCATCTCAAGTTCTACCGGTTTAGATATTTGTGCTGGGAAACGCACTTGTCTTCCAAGCAGATCTCCTTGTTCACGCACTTCAAATATAGGATAAATTAAAATTTCACCACGTTCGTTACGAATAACTGTCACGCTGGCTTTTTTCTCAGTTGGAATCCATGCCTCTAAAATACATGTGGTCGCTTCTAGTTTTGCACTTGCTTCATCATAATCCTCTTCACCATACAAGATAATATGCTCATTCGCATTATCAACATGCCGTTGAGTTGATTTTAAAATACACGGGAATCCAATATATTCAACTGCTTCTTTTAAATCTGTTAAATTAGTAACCATAGAGAATGGCGCAACCAAACACTTGTTAGAATCTAAATAGGCCTTCTCGATCAGTCGGTCTGTCGTAATGGCAATTAAATCCTCTGATAAAGTTAAATCCGTTTGTGCTGCCAATAATTGAAATTCTCTATTCGATAGAATACCCATTTCAACCGTTACGACATCTACCCGTTCACTAAAATAATTTAAGACTTGCTCATTATATGATTCGGTAACTGTTTGCCACGTCGCAAATTGTCTCACTGGATTATTCTCAGATGTTACCAAACTAGCAACTCGGTAACCTAATTTACCTGCTGCTTGAGCCAAGACAGCTGCAGAAATTGATGAGCCAATAATTCCTAATGTCTCACCTGGATAATGTCTTTGCGCCATCCTGTCTACTCCCTTCAATATTGTATATTTAAATGCACCTATAATAATAACACATCACACAATTTCTAGCACTGATAAATTAGTATTTTTCTAATTAGATTGGTTGATCATATTGATTCAATTCATAAGTTTCAATCATTTCGATAATCTTGTCGGCATAAGTAGGATCAGTTGCGTACCCGGATTCTTGTAATCCATTGGCTTGTTCTACATAGTTATCACCGTTGAGAACCGCTTGATAAAACGTTGGGTCCCAAGAGGTACCCTCATTGATTAGAATGGCATGGCCTTCCATCGAAGCTTCCCAACTCGGATAAACTTTAAATCGGTCGGTAATTTCAACCCATTCATCATCAAAATATTCTAACGTTTGAAAATCTACGCCATCTGGATCAGTGGCGTCCGTTTTGACACCGTAAAGATTATTATACTCTGCCCCAAGCTGACTCCGGCCAAAATCACTTTCTAAAGCTGCTTGAGCCATTGAAACACTGGCTAAGACACCATATTGTCTTTGAAGTCTTTGTGAAATTGGTACAATCGATTCGATAAAGCCGATTCGTTGTTCATAATCAACTTCACGTTGCATCAATTCACCGTGCCTTTGGTTTGCCGTATCAACCCATCGATAAATAACTATCCCACTTAATAAAGTAAAAATTACAAAAAAGATAGATAATATCCCAATCTTTTGTAGAAAATCGGTTTTAAATCGATTCCATGCTTGTTTGTAATTTGTTTTGCGTTTTTTACGTCGAGTGGGACGTTTTTTAAATTTAAATAATTTTCTCTTCTTCTTTTTGGCCATAATGCCTCACTTTTATTCGCTTTCTTGTAACTTCTCACTTTCATCCACAAACCATTGTAAAAGTTTTACCTCGTCATGTCCAATTTGTTGGCGAATAATTCCCGGTAATCTCAATTCAATAATATCATTATAACCCCATAAATTATAATCAACAATCAATTGTAGAATAACCATGTTTGATTTTCTTACACTTTCTTCCGTGTTCTCATCACTCTGATGCCATTCTAAGCGTGCAATCCCATTATTAACCCATTTTTTGGCGATTTGGTATTTTAAGAAATTATACTCTTTGACTGGATTGTTCACAACTTCTGGCATGATTTCTGTGGTTCTTACAACCTTTTGCACAAGCATCCATTCATAATCTGTGAATAATGTCGATAAAATTTGAACATTATCGTATTTAAGACCTTGTTCACCTTTCTTCCAACGATCCCAACTTTGTGGGGAGATACCTAGTTTTTCAGTGTAAAATGCTTTCTCACTCATATACTTTTCACGAATAACCTGAACTACAATTTGAATTAATGCTGGATTCATAATATCACCCTTTACGTGTATTTTTAATTGTATTATACACCCTATACGTGATATATCCAAATGATTTATAGACAAATTTATAATATTTGATACTATTAGGTTTAGAAAAAATCGAAAGGATTCATTGATGGAAGAGAACAAATCATTTAAAGATAGATTGTCGCTCGGTTGGCGAGCAAGAAAAAGTGCTGTCTCAGTTTCTTTAATTATTATCGTATACTCAGTCTTTAATTTAGGACATGCAACTTTGGCCGCTCTATCAGCAGTGTTTGCCATACGTGAGAATATGACAGACACTTATAAATATGCAAAATACCGTATCTTTGGTAACACCATTGGCGTGTTAATTGCTACAACTTTAATTTTTTTAAGACGGAATTTTCCTATACTGAATAATGATATTTATACTTCAGTTTCTGGAGGTTTAGGAGTCCTATTAGTGCTTAATTTTTGCACTTTATTTGGTAATAAGCAAAGTGTTATTAATTCGACGGCAACATTTTTAGTTGTATACTTAGGTACACCTGAAGACACTTGGCTTGTTTATAGTATTAGCCGGATTTTAGATACAGTGTTTGGAACGGGTGTTGCCATTGCTGTGAACCGAACCCTTCCAAACCGTAAACAAGATTCTTAAGACTTGATAACAATACAAAACCGCCTAGGCGTTATCTATATCAGATAATACCTAGGCGGTTTTTAGTATTTAATTAACGGTAATAGTATCTTCCGTCTGATTCATCGAAGAACCATTCAGCTGGTCTAGTTTCTCCAGTTGTTTCGTCATAAACTGTTTCTTCAGGTAAGTTCACGTAAGATCCGATGTTATCAACATATTGATTTGAGTAAGTTCTTCCATCTTCTCCTACTGTACCTGTTTCTGGTGACGATTCATCAACAACATTCACTTGAGATTGAGCCGCTTCTTCAGCAGCTAATGACTCTGCTTCTGCTTGGGCTTGTGCTTCCGCTTCTTCCTCTGCTTGAGCAGCCGCTTCTTCTTCGGCTACTTCTTCTGGTGTTTGCCCAGTTTCAAAGTAAGTCACAATGTCAGAAATAGAAGTTGAAATGGCTGGGACAACCTCTTCAGCACTCGTGAAGTTAGAAGTTAGAATGACAGTAATATAGTAAGTGTCTTCTAATTCAACAATTCCTGCATAGTTTTGTTGTGCAGTGTTTGTATCTGCTGATGCAATTTCATAACGCGTTTGATATCCAGCAATTTGACCTTCAGGATATTTTGTTGTCACTGGCGTGTTTAATAACAATTCTTTAATTGTTGCATCTGCTTCTTCTGATACTAATTCATTGTTTGCTAATTTATTAAGTAATTGAGCAATATCTTGTGCGCTTGTTACTGCACCAGTCACTTGCCCTGATTCTTGCATTGTTAACATTTGTGTTACTCGTGTTGAGAAGTAATTTGATTCATTTAACCATAAGTTAAAGGCGTTTGGTCCACCTGTTTCTTGAATTAAATGATTCATCGCTGACACGTCATTTGCTTCAACGACTGCTGATAATAATTCTTGAATGGTAAATTCTGTACCTTCTTCAGCAGTGGCTACGATTCCTTCGTCATTTTCAGCTACTAAATCAGATGACACTACGACTGGATCTTCAAGTGTTAATTCACCGTCTTCAATCGCATTGAATGTAAAGCCTAAGACAAACCATGAAATTAATGCGTCTGCTTCAACGCTTTGGTCATCATAAACATATGGCACTTCAGCATCTTGCGGGTAAACAACTGCTGATACATCACCAATAGATGCTAAGTTATCTGTAATTGTTGAGTTAAAGAATTCAGCTTGTTCTGTATCTAATGAAGTTGTTGGTACTTCATAAGAAATACTTTCACTTACACCTAATGATTCAGATTCAACGTTAAGGACTTGTTCTTGAGCCTCTGTAGAAAGTACAGCTACAGAAGGATCATTAAAGCTGATTGTGAGCGTTTGGCCATCTTTAACTAATGAGTAATCATCTTCTAGTTCTACTGTTTCTCCATTAGCATCAATAGTAAAGTTAAATGTTGTACTATCCACATTATCTAATGACTCATTGAATTCAAGTGCGACATTCGTTAATGGGTATTCATCTAAATTTACTTCTTGATTCACAATAGATAATTGACCGTCAGCGTTACTTTCTTCTGATTCAGATGACTCCGTTGATTCTTCTGTTTCGCTTGTTGCAGCTGAATCTTCTGTTTCTGATTCAGAATCTTGTGTATCTTCAGACGGTTCTTCCCCTTCAAATTCTTCAGTAACAGGCGCTTCCGTTACAGGTTCTTCAGGTGTATTTTGAACAACTTCTGTATCAGACGTCTGGAAATAATCTACAACTTGATTAATAATTCGTGGGCCATATAAAAAGGCTAAAAAAACAATAGCTACGGCAAGAACTAATTTAATAATTCCCCATAACACACGACTGAATCCCCCACTTGAACGACGCGGTGTTTCTTGTACTACGTCTTCATTACGTGATTCTTCTTTTAATTCTGCAACTTCTTGTTTATTGAAGACATGCCCACAATAGGCACATTGATTTTTACTTCTTACGTTTCTACCACAATTTGGACACTGCATTAACTCTACCTCCTAGAAATGTTGTCATTCCTCTTGTACTTTCTATTGTAGCATAGAATGTGTCAGTTTGTCAGTTACAAACTTGAGGATAAATTCTGTAACTTGTTGTCTTTCCATATATATATTAGTTTTGTAACATTCTTCTAACAAACAAATTATTTTTATTTCATAATAAAAACTCCCAACGATTCTAAAGTCAATTAACTTAGAATTCATTGAAAGTTTTTTTAAAATATCTTGTTATTAATCTACACCTTTAAGTGCTTCAACCATATCGATTTTTTTCAGTTTAAAGTGCATAGCCACCATGACTATTGTAGAGAATGCTAAGGATATGAAGAATGAAGCGATGTAACTGCCTATTGAAACACTTGGATGGAACAAGACGTCCATCATTTGCATTGTTTTTAATAAGTAAGTATTTAAGATCGTTCCGAGCACTAAACCAACTAAGCTACCTAAGACTGATAGTACTAATACCTCATTAAAGATATACATACTTACTTCTTGGTCATAGAATCCAAGTACTTTAATCGTAGATAATTCTCGGATTCGTTCAGCAACGTTAATATTTGTTAAGTTATACAGAACGACAAAGGCTAATGAAGCTGCTGAGATAATTAGAACTAATGTAATTAAATCTAAACTTCCCATTTGATCTGCGAAACTTTCAGCAAGTGTATTCAAATCGACAGTCGTTAAGACATTATCATTGTCCATAATCGCTTCTTCAGTTTCTTTTTGACTGGCACCTTCTATGTAGTGAACTAAGTAAGCATTTTGACTTGGTTCTTCCCCAAAGATATTTTCATATTGTTCAGGATTTACATAGAGGTAGTGAGAAGCGTAGTTTTCTACAACTGTAAAATCTTCTACAGTAAACTCTTCTAAGTCTTCATTTTCTAAGGTAAATGAGTCGTTTTTTGATAAATTCAGTAACTCACCCATTCTTTCTGTGATAAATGGACCTTTATCTACGATGGCATTTGGAATTGGTTCCTGGCCTCTTTCGCGTAATGTAACGTAGCCCGAGAATGATTCTAAATTCCCTAGAGGAACTGTTACAGTAACGGATTGTGTCTGACCACCTTCCAATTCTGCATCATACATTTCAAGTACCACTGGCATATAGCCCTCTACGCCATCCATCTCTATGAGTGTTTGATTCATGTCCTCAACCTCAGAATCTTCTAAACCGTCATTCAGGTATACCATGCCATCAAATGTTTGGAGTTGATTAAACTGATCATTCACAATACCAGATATTGTATTACTAATTCCGAAACCTGTCACGATCAACATCGTACACCCTGCAACTCCGATAAGTGTCATCGAGTTACGTCCTTTGTATCTTAGTAGATTTCGCACTGTCATTTTGGTATTAAATGATAATCGATTCCAAATACTTGGTACACGTTCTAGTAATAATTTCTTACCTGATTTCGGTGGTTCCGGTTGTAGTAGATTAGCCGGTTGGGTACGCAACATTTTAAGTGGCGTATAGATTGCAGGGAATAAAGCTGTCGCCAAGGCTATCAGTGCTGCAAGAAAATTCCATCCCCATAAGATTTCAATTTCAGGCGCATCAAAATAATACAACATATTATATGCATTTAAGATGACACCTGGAAAGACTGCATAACCGATGATTAACCCTACAACGATACCTAATATTCCGGCAATACCAGCATAGACAACAAATTTCTGGATAATCGTTCCATTGTTATACCCTAGTTGTTTCAATGTTCCCATGTAATTTCTTTGTTCACTTGCCATACGCTTAATTGTTGTGAAAGTCACTAAGATAGCTATCGCAAAGAAAAACACTGGGAATATATTAGAGATGACATTTAGTTGTTCTGCATTATCATTTAAACTTTGATAGGCACTTGAACTTCCACGTTTCTCCACTACATAGGTTGGCTCTTCTAAATCATTTAGAGATTCTTTAGCTTTAGCAATATCTGCTTCAGCCTGTTCTAAATCTTCTAAGGCATCTTCTTTTTCTGAGATAAATTCATAACGATTTAAGTTATACTCAGCGTCACCTTGCATCAATTCCATTCGTCCAGCCAGAGCATCTTCACGACCTGTTTCAAGCTCTCTTTGACCTGCAATAAGCGTATTGTATGACTCATCGATCACCCGTTTACCATCGACAAGACTCGCTTGTCCTTCATTATATTGTGAAACACCTTCATTTAAAGCTTGTCGGCCTTCAGTGATTGCAGCATAAGCTGTATCTAACTCACTTTGACCTGCCGCACTTTGAGCATTCAGCTCAGTCCAACCTTGGTTAATCGTACTTTGCGCTACTTCTAATTGACTCAATCCAGCATAATATTCATTCCAACCAGCTGCTAATACAGAACTTTGTTCGTCGAGTGTCGCTTGTCCCGTTTGCAACATATTCACTGCTTCCACTAATTGAGTCAATTCTGATTGAATTTGACCTAAGTCCAGTTCCGGAAGTAGTTCATTTAAACCACCATCTTCGAGCAGCTGATCTAATTCAGCTTGATCAGTCGTCAGCGCCGCTTCCGTTTGACTAAGCTGACTATTAAGCTCTTCAATTTGAGTTTCTAAAAAATTGAATCGTTCAATTTGTTGATTCAACTCTGCCAGTTCTGAGTTATTTTTTTGAAGTAAAGTGCTAAATTCATTCAATTCATTTCTTTGTGTTTGTAAATCACTTTCAATTTGAATGGATTCCGCTTCAGTTAATTCTTGATTTTGTAATTGTGATTCTAAAGCACTGATTGCTTGTGATAATTCAGCCATTTGTTGATTATAAGACTCATTCTGAGTTAATAATTCATCTCTTTGTGCAATAAGTTCCGAAATATCTCCAATATTATTGTATTCTGTTTGGAGTTGGTTCAATTCTGTTTCGATGTTTGTTAATTGCTGTTCTAATTCACGTATTTCAGCTATTTTATTAATTAGCTCATTGTCACTTCCAGAAGGGTTTTCTGGGAGTGTTTCTGTTTGAGTCTCTAATTCAGCTATTCGCTTATTTAATAATTGTAGAACATCATCAATAGAAGTTGCTGGGCTCAATTCTGTCCCAACAAGTTGTTCTAGTAAAATGAATTGTTCTGTCGAAAGTTTCAAATCAGCTAACGTTTGCTCTAGCTCTTCAACCTCATCTAATTCATTGACGATAGCTGCGAGTTCTTGAAGATTTTCTCTTAAGATATCTCGTTCAATATTTAATGAATTAATCCAAGATACAATATCCGAATTTGCTCCGGTATCTGATTGCTCAAGAACTTGAAGGAAGCCGTTAATAACATCAATCTGATCTTCAATTGCAGCTAACAATTGCTCTGGTGGTATCTGATCGTTTGTAGCAAGACTTAACTGGTCTAGCAATTCTTGTCTTCCTGCAGCCAATTGACTATAACCGGCATCAAGTGCCGCTTGGCCTTCAACTAATTGTGAATAACCTGCTTGTGCTTGTGATGCTGCTTGATCTAACTGTGCTTGTGCATCCGTTAATTGTGACTGAGCAGATGCGATTTCTTTATTAAAGGTCGCCAGTCCTTCTTCATATTGGGCCAAGCCTTCTTCATAAGTTTTTTCATTATAATTCAGTTGTGCCCGTGCATCCGCAAGGTCTAACCGACCTTGTTGATACTCTTTGATTCCATCATTCAATTCTTCTTTTCCGCTTTCGATGTCAGCAATCCCTTGATTAAGAGTTCTTTGTCCATCAAATATTTCTTGATGGCCCTCTGATAAAGTTGCTTGAGCATCTTCTAAAGCTTCTCGAGCATCTTCTAAGGTTTGGTAACCATCAGCCACTTCAGTTTCCCCTTCATCAATGGAAGACGCAATTTCATCTTGCAACTCCACAATTCGTACTTCAGGTCTACCTTTTAAGTCTTCTTCAATTGAAGCCACTGTCTGATCGACAACTTGATTATATTCTGGTGTATATGCTTCGTATTCTCTCGCATTATCTATCCAATAATATGCTTCAGAGTATAAATCTCCACTCACTGCCTGATCGCTTATAATTCCAAAGACATTAGCCGATCCGCTTCGGGTCATTCTTTCTATATAGAGTGGATTACGAGCAAAACCGACCACTTCGAACTCTTCCGTCTCCAATATGAAACCAGCACTGTCGGAATTATCTAGTGTAATTCGGTCACCAATTTGGATAGGTGAATCCATTTGTGCATTGAGCGTTTCTAGATATTTTGTATCGAGGACAATCTCATCCGTATCTTCAACCATTCGTCCTTCAAAAACCTTAAAGAAAATTGTACTCTCATCTCCGTTGTAGGTGAATATCTTCGCATTCTCTTCACCAGGACTGACAATAGCATTAATGGACTGCATGGGTAAGATAGTGACACCATTCTGGTTATCTAACAAATCAATATCTGTCTCGTTAAGACCAACTGTCGATAATATATGTCCATCTGGCATATTATTCTCTTGATATACTTCTCGAGCAGTTCTTACCATGGATGGCCCTGCGGCCCGAATTCCAACAAAGAAAGAAACACCTAAGGCAATGATGGCAAATATTGAGATAAAGCGAGGAATCGATTCTTTTATTTCTCTTAAATTATCCTTCCATAATGCAGAATTCATAGGATTCCCCCCTTCTTAATACTAATTACCATTTTATTTCATCTACTTTTAGAGGCGTATCATTTATAACAATATCGTCTACTTTCCCGTTTCTAATCTTTATTACCCGATCTGCCATCTCTGAAATTGTTGTATTATGAGTAATAACAACGATGGTGGTATCGGTATTACGGCTTGTATCTTGCAATAATTTAAGTATTTGCTTACCTGTCTCGTAGTCTAATGCACCCGTAGGTTCATCGGCTAATAATAATTTTGGTTTGCTGGCAATAGCGCGAGCAATGGATACACGTTGTTGTTCTCCACCTGAAAGTTGAGCTGGAAAATTATCCGCTCGGTGGTCTAAACCACATTGCTTAAGGACATCCATGACATCTGCATCACTATTAGATATTTGAATCGATAACTCAACATTTTCTTTTGCGGTTAAATTAGGTACAAGATTATAGTTTTGGAAGACAAAGCCAATATTATTTCTACGAAATGTTGTTAATTCTTTGTCTGAATAATCACTAATATTTTTTTCAGCAATAATAACCTCACCGGATGTCGCTTTATCCATTCCACCTAATATATTTAACGTTGTGGATTTACCAGCTCCTGAAGGTCCTAATATTACGGCAAATTCGCCGGATTCGATTGTGAATGTTACACCGTCATTTGCGCGAGTGACAACTTCACCGCTTTTATACTCTTTTACTACATCAATTAGCTCAATATAGCTCATCTAATCTCACCTCTATTACTAATTTTCGCGATAAAATACCAACACCTTGAGGTAACTACTTTCTTCATCTGGACTTGTTGGGAAATCTTCTGGAAGACTGAATTGTTGGATTAAATAATAAGTTCCGTTCAACTCTTGCGTTGCCGCAACCATATCATCTCGGAAATCTTCTAGAGCATATCCACTATGGTTGGTACTTAATATCGTCATCCCATTTGGATTTGTTAATTTAAATAATTGTTTTGCTAAGTTTGAATAGTCTTCTTCTACTCTGAACATCTTCTTTTTAGTTCGCGCGAAGCTTGGCGGATCACTAACAATTAAATCAAATGTAATGTTATTTTTGGTTGCGTAATCTAAATAATTAAAGACATCCATCACACGAATCTCATGTTTAGAATCTTCAACTTCGATATCATTTAACGCAAATTGTTCTGATGTTAATTCCATACTGCGGTTGGTACATCAACACTTACCGTATGGTCACTTCCACCAACTGATGCCGCAACTGAGAGAGCGCCGGTATAACTAAAGATATTCAATACAGACATCCCATTTGCTTGCGTCTTAATAAAATCACGTACGTCTCTTTGGTCTAAAAAGATTCCTGTCATCCAACTTTCACCTAAATGCACAGCATAGTTAAGATTATTCTCTTTAACGACTAATGGATCCGGTGCTTCGGCGCCACTGACTAGTTGAATGGGTTCTAAATCATCTGTTTGGAAGCGGAGCGTCTCATAAACTCCCTTAACTTCAGGTAATAATTGTTTTATTGCTTCAAAGAACCAATGACGGTATTCATAAATTCCTTTAGAATACCAATTAATTTGAACGTAGTGGTCGTACCAATCAATGGTCACCCCACCAATGCCGTCCCCTTCACCGTTAAATACACGGAAAGCAGTCGTTTCGGTACTATTAAAGAATGCTTCGCGTCCTTCAAAAGCTTCTTCTAAGACATAATAGACTAAACTGTCGTTCCAATATTCATCTTGATAAGTGGTAATTAACCAGCCAACACCTTTATTTTGGCGTCCGACTAAGATTTTCCCTAAGAATTGATTGTCAAAATCATTTAAGATGACGACATCTCCTTCAATAAAGTGTTTTGCTTTATCTTCGTTTTGGAAATCCCTCGCTTTAATTAACTTTCCACCTTGTTTAATTCGCTTTGTCGCAAGTTCTCTTAATTTATAATCTGCCATTTTGAACACCCTTTTTCTTTCTCATTTAATTTAATAACTGTGTGTCGTTGTCATAACGTTGATTCTCAGCGGTCAACACTGATTCCATCAAGTATGAAAATTCACTCATTGTCATTTTATTCAATTCGTTTATTTCTGGTATCTTTTCTTCTGATGGTGTCATGGATAATTCTAAACGATAATTAAAAGATTCGATATCTGCTGTTTTATTACTGAATATATTCAGCATAAATTGTTCATAAAGACCTGTTAATGTTGCGTTATAACTACCTACCTCAGGATTTATGCTAATAGTTGCTTTGGTTAATTTATCTGTCACGTGATTTGTACTAATATTACTTTCCCACTGATAATCAGCTGGAAACTCTCGATTATCCAATCTTCTCGATGATATTAAGTCATCGGTAATTTGTGAAGACAATGTCGACTGAAATGTCAGTCCTCGTGAGTTTTCAGTGATATTGAATTGTTGATTCGGAATGACATCATAGGAAATGTGTCGATCATCACTTTCGTTAATATCCATATTTAATCTATAATCCAGACTGAAACTGCCTGAGTTTTGATAGAATCCACGCGGAATCTCAAGTCTTTCCATATCGATAATCGTGCTATCATTTAACTGATAGATATTATCAGTAGAGATATCCTCTATTTGCGATAAATCTGGAAAGTATAATAAATTATCGATTAATTCTTCATTCATATTAATCGAACCTAATTCATCTTGATTAATCGCAATGTAGTAATCATTAAATTCATTTAGTTGGTTTTGAACATTTTGAGGAAAATACCTTTGCTCAAAAAATCCTGTGTCCGTTAATAAATTGATTGTATTAATGTAAGCTAAAGAAAATTCACGATAAGAAACGATGTCATAAGTTGAGACTGATTGTGTATCGTCTTGTCCATATTCATAAATATCAAACGTTAATCGTGCATCCCCACTTATAGAATCAGCAAGAATCTCACCTTCAGCAAGTAATTTGTTCGAATCAACATTCATATAACGCAAAGTGATTTTATAATTATCTGATGCTTCTAATTTATCTAATACTTGCTTAAAATCTTGATCAACTTCTTCTCGTATGACAAGCTCCTCTTGTATTTTTTCATCTTCAGATGCTTGAGCCAACTGTATTGGAAAATTAATTAATGAAATGAGACTCAGAGATAACAATAATTTCTTTAATTGACGCATAATTATTCGCTCCTGACCTTTTTACTCCGCTTCATATATTAGCATATTATTTCGAACTGAGTATGAATTTTATTTTCTTTATTAACAACTACTGCGCTTACATTAAAAAAGCATACACTTTTAGTTTTAGAGACTAAAAATGTATGCATTTAAATCGAAAGAAACGATTAACTATCTTTTATCTTTATCGTCGTTATCGAAGGCTTCTTTCACACCGTCTACCGCACCTTTGACAGTATCTTTAACGTCATCTAGGGCTTCTTTAGCTTTACCGCTATTTTTTTGTGCTTTTCCTTCTGTTTCACGTTTTTTATCGCCAGTTACTTTACCTGTAACTTCTTTTGTTTTTCCTACAACTTGATCTTTTTTATCTTCTGACATATTTTTCCCCTCCAAATTTTTATTATTTCTTTATTCTTATATTTTATTGAAAAAGCAGTGCTATTGTCAATTAATAGGCTTTTTCTCCGGTTATGACTATCATTATTTTGATTATGAAAGAAATAAAATAATGATGCCAGTAATACTTGCTAAAAAGCTTTTCATGTTCTAAACTAAATTTAGTTAAAGGGGTGTATTATGAAAGTATTACTATATAGCGAAAACTTGAAACAAATTAATAAATCTGGCTTAGGTAAAGCCATTCAACACCAGAAAGAAGCTCTTTCTTTAAATAATATAGAATATACAACTGACATAAATGATACGTTTGACCTTCTTCATATTAATACGTATTTCCCAAAATCATATTATGTCGCATATAAGTTAGGGCATAGTGGCATCCCTGTCGTTTACCATGCTCACTCAACCGAGGAGGATTTTCGAAATTCATTCATCTTTTCAAACCAAGTCTCTCCATTGTTTAAACAATGGTTGATTCAGGCTTATCGTCAAGGTGATATTCTCATCGCTCCTACACCTTATGCTAAAAAGTTACTTGAATCGTATGATATCGGACGAGAAATTGTGAGTGTATCAAATGGGATTGATTTGCGCCGTTTCAATCACGTAGATAATGCTAGAGAACTGTTTCTTGAAGAGTTTAATTATGAACCTGATGACTTTATTGTTATGGGTATTGGCTTATATTTAGAACGGAAAGGGATTCTGGATTTCGTGGAATTGGCCAAGCGCATGCCACATGTTCAATTTATTTGGTTTGGTTATACTGATCTAAAACTTGTGCCCGACAATATTAAACAAGCGATTCAAACGGACTTACCAAATCTAAGATTCGCTGGTTATGTTCCTAATGATTCCATCATACTTGGTTTACAAGGTTCTGATTTGTTCTTATTTCCAACGATGGAAGAAACTGAAGGGATTCCTGCCTTAGAGGCTTGTGCAACAAAAGCAAACTTTATTGTTAGAGATATCCCAGTATTTGACGATTGGTTGATTGACAAGAAACATGTCTATAAAGGAAAAGACATTGATGATTTCGAACGATTAATCGAACAATTTAGATTAAATGACTTACCTCCCTTAGGTGAAGCTGCCTATGAGGTTGCTAAAGAGAGAAATCTCATCGAAATTGGAAAGCAATTAAAAGACGTCTACCAAAAAGCCATCGAAATTAAACTCGAGGAAGAAAAAAACTGAAGTAGATGAATGGCTTATTGCCGTTCATTTACTTCAGTTTTTTATGCTTTCTTAATTAAATGTGTATCCAAGAATTTATCCAATTGCCCCTTATCTCTCGCTGTTTGCCCTTGAGAGATGTTTGTCGGGTTTAGATATAAACGCGCTTGCTCATTGTTATTTTCATCAAATGCAGCAACTGCCTCACCTTCATCTTCGTCGAACACTCGATCCACGTGATGATAAGTACTTTCTAATATCTCTTCGACATCCATTGCGATTGCATCGCGCAATACTTGATACATCTCAGCTTGTGCTTCAGGAATATAGAATATATCTACTTTTACTAAGTCTTCTTGCTCAGTTTTTTTACCTTTTTGTCTTCTCTTTTTTGCCAACTCGCTTCCACAGACCTTTCTATCTTTTCTTATGGATTAAGTATTTATTCATAAATTCCATAGAATCATTTAAAAGAAGTTCCTCTAGTAAATTTATCACAGAAGAATCTTCATTTGTTCCAATTTGGTAGGTTGTCGATAACAATAATTCATGATCAGCATTGCCCATTGCGATATTGTAATGGGCTTCTTTCATCATACTTTCATCATTTAAGCTATCGCCAAATGCCATTGTATCTTCTTTTTTAATATTGTATTTTGTCTGTAATTTTCTTACAGCACTTCCTTTACCGCCATCTTTTGAGTATACATCTAGCCAACCGTCACCACTCGTTACCGAATCAATGTCTTCAAAACGTTCTTTCAAAATACGCGTCATTATTTTATTTCGATCAAGTGAGTGCGTTGAATAAATCGCGAGTTTAGTAGGCTTTTCTCCTTCCGGTAAATCTTCGAACTTTTCAATATAGGCTAAAGCATTATTATATTGAGAAATGTGTTCAAAGGCTTCGCCTTCGGTTTCTCTAAAGTAGGCTTGATTTCCAGTATTTACCATAATGTGGAAACCTTCAAATTCATCAACAAAGGATGCAATTTTATAGAGAGTCTCTCTATCCACAGTCGTTGTTGATAACTCTTCATTATTTTTTACTATAAAATTCCCATTATCACAAGCAAAGTATAAATCTTTTTGATCTTCTTTCGAGAAGTAGTCAATAATTTTGTGATAACTGTTCCCAGTTGCTATACAAACCAATACATCTCGGCCTTTCAGCGTATGAAGTGCGTGATTAAAACGTTCGACGTCGTAGCTTTTGTCTTTTCTCAACAGAGTTTCATCTAAGTCAATTACAATTAATTTTACAGTCATTATAAACTCCTTATAAGATGTCCATTTCGTATTAATAGTATCATATTTAGTCACTGGTTTTAAATAGATTTACTTCCAAAAACGTTGTAAACCTTTCCAACTAATGCTGACCTTCTTATTTTTCTAGAGTTTTATTAATGATAGCGCTAATGATTTGTCGTGCTTCTTCGCCTTCTGGCGTCGGGTACACGGGATAGATATGATTCATCTTCTCAGCAATATATAAATCGTGTTCAATATTATCTTCTTTTAAACGGTTCGCAAATTGAAGGATATCTGGATAAAAAACTTCATGCGTCCCAACAAATAACGTAATACGTGCTAAATCACGACCACTAATAAGCATTGGACTCACGAGTGGATCATCGATACGCCCCTCTTTTCCTACCCAATATTCACTTGCTAAATTCAAGCCAATTTGACTGATCATCGGATCCAATGGCTCTAAATCTGGAATTTCTGGATTCTCGTTGGCAATATCTAGCCACGGTGATAAGGCGATGATTTCATCCGGTTGCTGGATACCTTCTTCCCTTAATGCATCTGCCAGACCTAAAGCCATACCTCCGCCAGAAGAATCCCCCATCAAGATAATTGGATTGTCATTCACATTCTCTTTAAGCATTTGCTTGTATAATGTTAAGACATATGGAACAGACTCTTTATAAGAGTATTTCGGTGTTTTTAAATATTGTGGGAATATTACTTGAGCATTCGTCTTCTTCACTACTGAACGTAAGAAGAAGTAGTGAGTTGGATAAGGCGGAAAGGCATAGCCACCACCATGTAAGTAAAATATTATGGGTTGCTTTTCCTTTTTCTTATTCCATGAAAAAACTTGCATGGGCCCATGATAGCTTTCTTCTACTTTATGCCCTACCATGATATCTGGTTTAATTTGTGGTTTGGTATTCCATTTGATGAAATCATCAATGCGGTTTTGATGTTCGAATAGCTTTCGCTGCTCTTCTTTCATTCCGTAAACAAATAGACCTCGTTCAATTAGCCAACTTGATAGGGATTGATTTTTATACTTAGGAAACAGTTTAGTTGCTAATAGAATTCCTCCCGCAACAGTGAGTCCTGCCATCGATATTTTTTTTAGTGTTGAATTTTTCTCCTGCAACCATGCTCCTCCTTTGAATTTTGTTCTTGTCTTATTATTGTATCAAAATGTTTGTTTATTGATAAATCTTATGATTATGTTTACTAATTTGACTATTTATGAGAAAATAATTAGACTATATCTAATTTTTTTAATTTAGGAGGACTTTAATGAAAGAAGCATTTAAATTTGCGTTCCCCCATACTATCCCAATTATGGCGGGCTATATCTTTTTAGGGATACCCTTTGGATTATTGGCTGTGAGTCAAGGTTTCTCGCCATTATTTGCTATTTTAATGAGTGTGATTATTTACTCAGGTGCAATTCAATATGCTGCCATTGATGTATTTTTAGCATCTTTTAATCCAATTAATGCAATAATACTTACGTTGATGGTAGGTGCTAGACATATCTTTTACGGTATTGCGATGCTTACAAAGTTTAGTAAACTAGATTCAAAAAAATACTATACCATCTTTGGTTTAACTGATGAGACTTTCTCGGTGCTTGTTTCTATTGATATCCCGGAAAATCTCAGTCGAGATTGGGTGTATTTCTTTATTACTTTACTCAATCAAATGTATTGGGTTTCTGGAACCGTTATTGGCGTCCTCTTAGGAAGTATGATTACAATTAATCTTGAAGGAATTGATTTTGTTCTAACAGCATTATTTATTACTATCTTTTTTGATCAATGGTTAAATAGTTCGAGTAAAGTTCCTGCCCTTGTTGGAATCTTATCTGGTTTGCTTTGTTTAATCCTATTTGGCGCAAATAGCTTCATGATTCCTGCGATGGTATTTATCGTTGGCTTCTTCTTATACCGCTTTAACGAGAAGGGAGTGGCTCGTCAATGACACAAGCCCAACTTTGGATAACATTTGCTATAATTGCGGGTCTTACGATGCTGACTCGTTTTATTACTTTTATTATTTTTCCGATCGGTTCTCAACCACCTAAAGCAATTATTTATTTAGGTTCCGTGTTACCCACTGCTGCCATGGGCTTAATTATTGTATTCGCGCTGAGAAATACACCTGTCCTCACTTATCCATACGCTATCCCTGAAGCGATTGCTTCTCTATCTATTGTCATTATTCATTATTGGAAGCGAAATACAATCTTAAGTATTTTAGTTGGAACCGTTATTTATATGTTTCTTATACAAAGTGTCTTTTAAAAAATAGACCTGACTTAGTTTTGGCTAAGTCAGATCTATTACTTTTCTATATTACATTTCTTCAGGTGCTTCAACACCTAAGAGATTTAATGCGTCTTTAATCACAATCGTAACAGCTTTAACTAAAGCCATACGTGATTCTAATTGGTCATCATCGTTTAAGATACGCACATTTGCATAGTATTTATTGAATTGTTGAGCTAATTGGATAACATATTTAGCAACTAAAGAAGGTTCAAAGCGTTCAATGGCATTTTCTACGATACGTGAGTAGTCAGCGATTTTCTTAATAACTTCCCAACTGTATGCATCGTTAAGATTTACAGTTGTGTCTTTTGAAATTTCTTTGTCGTATTTACGAATCATACTCATTGAACGTGCGTAAGTATATTGTACATAAGGACCTGTTTCTCCTTCAAATTGAACAATATCTTTTAAGTTAAAGTCAAAGTTATTCATACGGTCTGTTTTAAGATCGTGGAATACTACCGCTCCAACACCGACTTGATGAGCCACTTCTTCTTTATTCGCTAAATCAGGATTTTTCTCATTGATTTGTTCAGTTGCTAAAGTGATCGCATCATTCAATACTTGTTCTAGTAAGACAATTTTACCTTTACGTGTTGATAGTTTCTTACCGTTTAAAGTAATTAAACCAAATGGTACGTGAGTCATATCTTTATACCATTCATAACCTAATTTGTCTAAAACAGCTTTTAGTTGTTTAAAGTGAACACTTTGTTCATTCCCAACTACATAAACATTTTTAGCAAAGTTATAAGTGTTGTAACGGTAGATGGCTGCTGCTAAGTCACGCGTCACGTAAAGTGTGGCACCATCTGATTTTTTAATTAAGGCAGGTGGTAAGTTTTCTTCTTCAAGGTCAACGATGGTTGCACCTTGGTCAATTTTAGTTATGTTTTTACTTTCTAATTCTTCGATAACAGCTTGCATTTTATCATTATAGAAGGCTTCCCCATTGTATGAGTCGAATTCGATATTTAACATATCATATACTTTTTGGAATTCTTTTAATGATTCGTCTTTGAACCAAGTCCAAAGTTCGATCATTTCTTGATCGCCATCTTCTAATCGTTTGAATACCGCTCTGGCTTCGTCATCTAATTCTGGATTTTCTTCTGCTCTTTCATGGAACTCAACATATAGTTTAACAAGTTCATTGATAGGATCTTTTCTAACTTGTTCTTCATCGCCCCATTTTTCGTAAGCAACGATTAATTTACCAAATTGAGTACCCCAGTCACCTAAGTGGTTAATACGAATTGGGTTGTAACCCGTTTTCTCAGCTAAGTTAGCGATTGAATTACCGATAACTGTTGATCTTAAGTGTCCCATAGACATTGGTTTAGCAATATTAGGTGATGACATATCAATCGTCATTGCTTCGCCGTGACCAATATTTAAATCTCCATAGTCTTCGCCTTCATTTAGAACTTGTGTAACCAGTTCGTTAGCGACATTTTCACGTTTAAGAAAGACATTAATATAAGGACCTACAGCTTCAACGCTCTCGAAGTTATCCATACTTATTTGCTCAGCGATATCACTCGCAATTTGTTGAGGCGCTTTACGGAATACTCTAGCTAATGCGAAAGCAGGGAAAGCTAAATCCCCATGTTCGGTATTATTTGGTACTTCAATTAATTTGGTAATTTCTTCTTTGCTTAAATGCTCACCAACAATTGGTGTTAAAGCATCTACATATATTTGTTTGATATCCATTGTTTATATTCCTCCTATAATAAAACTCAAAATAAAACACCTCAAGAAAGACATAATTAAATGTCTCTCTAGAGGCGTTAACTTATACGCGGTACCACTCTAGTTCCATGAATCACTAACATTCATGCTCTTGTATTGATAACGAAGTTTCCTCCGAACTAGAGTATCTAGTTGTACGATGAAAGTGCGCTTCGATAGGTATCTCTGACTGGCTCTCAACATCCCAGCTTGCTGTATAGAGATAAGTTATCTACTCTCTTTCAAGGGTTAACTGTCTCCTAAACCGCAATTATTCTACCAAAATATATGATGTTCGTCTACACTTTAATGCTTATTTGTTGATTTATTACGAGTAAAGACTAAATATGCCCCACTTAGTAATACTAAAACGCCTAAGAATAAAATTCCTTTTGTTGACGTTTCACCGGTATTTGGTAAGTCATCATCATTCTCTTCTACACTTGATTCGACTGTCACTTCCACAGATTCTTCTTGTGAGATAGACGCTTGTTCTGCATTATACACAATACCGAATGTACCTAATTGTTGAGTTCTAAAGGTAATTCTTTGGTTATGTAATGCAAATGTTAAGTTTGAATTGTTGCTATCGTTTACACGAACCACTCGTAATTGCGAATTAACAGGACGTGTTGGAATCTTAATCTCGGCAATTCGAGTTAATTGAACTGCTTCGTTATTCTCATCCAATAAAGTAATTGTGTAAATATCCGCATCCGCATTCTCTAAAGTTGCTGCACTATCTAATGTTTCAACATGAATATTTGAAACTTTCATTGCGTCTTGTGGGTTTACCCAAACTTCTATACCTGTTTCAGCATCAATAAATTGTCTTGTCGCTTGAGATGCTTCTTCATCAATACTTGCTTGTTCAGCTGGTGTTAAGCTTTGAGACTCATCAACAATCACACTTGATGATTGTGACTGACTAGAAGACTCGCTACTTGATTCTTGTGAGCTTGTTGATTCAGAGCTTGATTCTTGTGAGCTTGACTCCTCAGAACTTGAAGATTCTTGAGCAGTGGCTCTTGGGCTAACGGTAATTGTTTCATTCGCTACAATCCCAAATTCACCCGTTAATTCTTCGATTTCAAAACCTTCGGGTACATTGATAATTTCATATGGGTATGAACCAACTTCTAAGTTATCTACTGTCACTTCTCCATTATTATCTGTTGTATACGTTTCGTGATCGATTCTAATCTCAACGCCTGCGACAGGTTGATTATTATTATCTCTAATTTGAATTGTGACTGAACCAGTCTCTGGTAATTTTTCGATCCTTATCTCTGCTTCAAAAGCCGATCCTTCTTCAAGCTCAGTCGCTTGTTCTTCTGAATTATTATAGTAACCATCGGGCGTACTTGTTACAGAATAATTATAACGACCAGGCTCTAGACTTTCAAAATGAGCGATACCTTCAGCGTTCGTTGTTCCAGTTAAGCCACCAAAAGCAAGACTAGCACCTTCAACAGCATCCCCGTTTTGATCGACTACTTTAATATCAGCCGTTGATAATTCGATTTCTCTTTCAACGCTAATCGCTGCAGTTGTTATTTCTGATTCATTGACTGTCACTTCTCCACTTGCATTACCAATATATCCTTCTGGTAATTCTGTGATTGAATAAGTGTACGTATTGGGTTCAATATCCGCAATCGTTGCCGTTCCTTCTGTATTCGTTGTAATTGTTGTGTCATTGATTGAAATAACCGCTCCTTCTACTGGAGAATTATCTTGATCAGTTACATTAAAGATGACTGTTCCCGGTTGGACATTATGTTGAACTTGTAGAGTTCGAGCTTCTGTTGCTCCTTCAGCGATATAAACACTTTGAGAAGCGATATTATGTTCATAATTTTCTGGTAATTCATTAATAATATATTCGTACATACCTTCTACCAGTTCATCAAATACAACTTGACCCTCGGCATTGGTTGTTTCTGTTTGATCTTCATTTAACTGTACTTGGGCACCAGACACAGCTTGGTCACTTTGATCCATGACTGTAATCGTTAATTGTCCGGGTGCAAGTTCTCTTTCTACAGTAACAGTCTCTTCAATATGATTATTTGCTTCAATTATCACTGTCCCAGATACTTGACCAGTATAATTTTCTGGTAAGCTTGCTAAAGTATAGTTGTATGTTTGGTCTGCATTTAATCCTTCGATAATCACTTGTCCGTTTGAATTTGATGGATAAGTATTATCATTCAGTGTGATTTGAGCGCCATCAACTGGTTCGTTATTTTGATCCACGACACTAAATGTCACTTTCCCAAATTGCTCAACTTCACTTAGATTAATTTCTTGTGTTGCTTCTTCATTGGCAACAATTGCTAGTTGACCTTCCGCCGGTGTTTCATATTGTTCTGGTAAATTTGTCACCGTATAGTTATAAGTACCCGGTCCAATGTCAGTAAATTCAGCTACACCACTTGGGTTTGTTGTGGCAGTCTCATTCCCTAATTGAATTTCAACATTTTCAACGGGTTGGCTAGCTTCATCAACCACTGTAAATACAGCACTATCAACCTGTTCTGCTTGCGCAATGACCAGTGTATCTTCAACTTGTTGGTCTGGATTAATTGTAATCGTTCTTACTTCAGCTTCTCCATCTAAGACATAACCTTCTGGTAAAGCCGTAACAGAGTATTCGTAAGATTGATTTGCTTCTAAATCTTCAAATACGACTTGCCCGCTACCATCTGTGATTGCAGTCTGCTCACCTAATGTAAGTTCTGCACCATTAATTGGTTGCTGTACATCATCAACAACATTAACTAATAATGAACCATAAGCTACTGATGTTGGTAAGGCAATTGCTTCTTCAGTAGGTGCAGATTCAACTACGTTTACACTTCCTGATACAGGTATTTCAAATCCTTCTGGAGCTGAAATTACATCATAAGAGTAACCGCCAACTGGTAAGGCTTCAGTTTCCACTCGGCCAGTTTCAGTTGTAGTATAAACACTGTCAGCGATTTGAATTTCCACCCCATTAATGGGGTCAAAAGCTTCATTTGTTACCACAAATTCAATGTTATTTGTATTGACATCTGCTGATAAAGTAATCGTTGCTTCAGTGTGAGTGGTTGGATCAACAACAACTGTTCCTGTCGTTTGTTCTAGGCTATATCCTTCAGGAACACTATTAATTGTATAAGTTGCTTCTCCTACGGGTACTTCTGAGAATACCGCTTGACCGTAAACATCTGTATAAATTTCACTATCATTCAATGTCATCGAAACATTAGAAACCGGCACTGATTCTTCATCAAGAACAGTTAAAGTTACTGTGTTTGCTTCTGGAGTTTCTGGAATGCGTTCAACAGATATTTTAACGTTCGTCGTTTCTTGACTCACTACCGTAATTGGTTCAGCTGGCATCGTGATACCTTCAATAGAATAATCTTCGGGTACAGAAAGTACTTCTACTTGGACCTCTCCAGCTGGAACATTGTCAACTTTAAGGAAACCTTGCGCATTTGTTGTAAACTCTTCACCATTTACACTAAGCACAGTGTTCGCTACTAATGAGCCATCACTACCAATAACTTGTACCATTAATGTACCCGTTTCTTCAGGTACTTCTTCACCTGGTGTGTCCGGTTCATCTGGATTCTCTGGAAGTGTTGCAATCGATTGCTGATCCGCTATCGTGACAACTAATTCCGCCTCATATTGGTTAGTTGCTTCATTTAATAAGTTATCTCCTAATTCTATCTCGAATGGTACATCTAATACTACAGTACCATCACCCCATGGTATTAGATCACCAGTTTGGCTTAATTCTTTTAGAACATCTTGATCAGTTGTTGTTGGATGGGTTTGTTCTACGCGTGCTGGAATTAATTCTTGTCCGTCACGTTGAAAATTACCGGCATCATACAATCTGAATTTATAATTACCTGGTGTTAACATCAATGGTTCAGTATTTGGTTCATTAGAACGATAACTATAAACGAGTGTCCCTTCACCTGTATCTGGATCAGTTTGAATTATGTCATAACTGATTTGAGTTTGTTCCGTCGGCTCACCGCCATACATTGCTAAGTACACTTGAGCATCTACAGTGACTGATGTGACCGCATTCTCCTGTGCATTGACGGGTTGTAAGCCTACGAACAGACCCACAAAAGAAGACATAATCATAAATAAAGCTGTTATATACTTCATCTTCTTCATCTTTCTTACCTCCTAAATAAATTTGTAATAACTATATATTAAGTTTACCATAAAGCACTTTTATATAGGTTAAAGTACAAAAAATATCATAATTTAAAGGCAATCTTTCTCAGTTAATTCATTAATTATTCATAAATAATCATGCCGGTTAAAAAAAGAACCGCATCTACTCAAAAAGTAAATGCGGTTCGACTATATTATACTTAACTTGTAATTGTTTGTGCGATATCAAACGCTTGTAACATGTCTGGCGAAGCATCATCAACACTAACGGTATCAACAAGCGCACCTTGAACTACAACACGGTCTATTAAGCCCGTATCACAAGTAATTAATGTTACACGGCCTTCTTCAGTAGGATAAGTAACTTCTACTGCAGTTGCTGGAACAGTATCTATATAATCTACTTGATAAACATAAATATTCTCTAAGTCAGTTAAGTAAATTGTTTGACCAATTTCAGCACGCATTAAAGGTTCAAATAACAATCCATCATTAATTGAGTGGTGACTTGCTAATGAATAGTTGGATACTCCCATCTCTTGATCAGGATAGAGCGTCCCTGCACCATAGAACATACCTTCATTTGATACACCTTTATAAATTGGTAAGTTCATTCCTAATTCAGGCATTGCGATTCCACCAATCGTAGGTAAATCACTTGGATTCACACCACTTGCTAAAACTTCTCGAGCATTTAAGGTATTAATATCTCCCCAATCATATGTTACGTCTACACTTTGGTTTGTCTCAATTTGTTCACGTGTTAAATTACCAACCGCGTTTTGAGTACTTCCTTGTTCAATTATGTAGTTTTTAATTGGATCTAAGGCTAGCAATCCAACTGCTACTAAAATTAAAAGGATACCAAAGAACATCCGTAACCCACCGCCACGCTTACGCTCTTTCTTTCTACTTCTTCTCGCTTCACGTCTTGTCTTGGGCTCTCTATTACTACTCATCTACTTACCTCCAAAAATTATATATTTTTTTTAAAATCACATATCATATATCATATATCGAATTTATAATAGCACTTATTTGAATGATATTGTAGAAAAAAGCGCTAATTTAATAAAAAAGCAAACATTATTAGAAAAAAATTCATAACCATTGTTGTTTTAGTTTGATATTTTTTTGTAATCTTTTATAATAGTGATAATAATTGTTCATAAGGGAGTAACTAGGGGAATTGTCCTCGTCAGTATCAACATCGATAAGTAGTAATTAAGCTACTGGTACTGTACTTAAATAGTGAGACTTATGCCACCTGTATCGCATCCGCTTTATAGTTGGTATAAGTCTCTTTTTCAAGTAAACTAACTTATAACAAAAGAAATAGGAGGAATATTGTTAATGAAAGATTTTGTTGCCTATCGTGAATCGACAGATTCAATTGTCTCTAAGCTTGACAGTAACGTTTCACAAGGTTTGAGCTCTTCTGAGGCACAAGCGCGTATTGAAAAATACGGTGCGAACGAAATTCAAGCAGAAGAAAATCGAACACTTCTACAAAAATTCTTAGATCAGTTTAAAGACTTTATGATCATAGTATTATTAGTAGCAGCTGTCGTTGCAGGTTTTGTTGGGATTGCTGAAGGTGAAGGTATTGCCGACTCAATCATTATTTTAATCGTTGTTATTTTAAATGCAATTATGGGAGTTTTCCAAGAACAGCAAGCAGAAAATGCTATTGAATCCCTAAGAAGCATGGCTTCTCCTGAAGCTCATGTACGCCGTGACGGTTCAATGAACTCAGTTAAAAGTACTGAATTAGTACCTGGGGACATTATTACATTAGAAGCTGGGGACGTTGTTCCTGCCGATGTACGTTTAATTGAAGCAAACTCATTACAAATTGAAGAAGCTTCATTAACTGGTGAGTCAGTTCCAGTTGTTAAAAGTACTGACACAATCGATGAAGAAAACGTCGGTATCGGTGACCGTGAAAACATGGCCTTCTCAAGTACAAACGTAACTTATGGTCGTGGTTTAGGTATCGTTACTGGTACTGGTATGGATACTGAGGTTGGTCATATTGCTAACATGTTAGCAAACACTGAAGGCCAATTAACACCATTACAACGTGACCAAGAGCAATTAGGTAAAAACTTAACAATCGCAATCATTGTTATTGCAGTATTAACATTCATCGTCGGAATTACATTCCAAGACTTTGAAATTACTCATATGTTATTAGTTTCTATCTCATTAGCAGTTGCTGCTATTCCAGAAGGTTTACCTGCGATTTCAACAATTATCCTTTCGCAAGGTACAAAATCAATGGCAAATCGTAATGCGTTAGTTCGTACATTACCTGCTGTTGAAACTTTAGGTAGTACAGAAGTTATTGCATCGGATAAAACTGGTACATTAACAGTTAATAAAATGACGATTGAAAAAGTATTCTATGATGGCGAGCTTCATAATGCATCAGAAGAGATTGCTCATACTAATCCTTTATTACGTTCAATTACATTCGCTAACGATACTGAAATCGATGGTAAAGGTGAACTAATTGGTGACCCTACTGAAACGGCTATGATCAAATATGCGATTGAGCAAGGCTTCGATGTTAAAAATGCAGTAAGCTCTGAACCTCGTGTAAACGAAGTACCGTTCGATTCAGACCGTAAATTAATGTCAACAATCCACAAAATGGAAGACGGTCGTTATTTTATAGCTGTTAAAGGTGCTCCAGATCAATTAATCCAACGTGCAACTAAAATTGATAACAATGGTCAAGTTACAGATATTACTCAAGAAAATATTGATCATATACTTAAAGAGAACGAAAACATGGCTCGTGAAGCACTACGTGTATTAGCTGGTGCTTATAAGATTGTCGACACAGTTCCAGATACAATGAGTACTGAAACTGTTGAGCAAGATTTAATCTTTGCTGGACTTATTGGTATGATTGATCCTGAGCGTACTGAAGCTGGTGCAGCTATCCGCCGTGCTCGTGAAGCAGGAATCCGTACAGTTATGATTACTGGTGACCACGCCATTACAGCACAAGCAATCGCTGAACGTTTATCAATCTTAGATCCTAACGAACCTAACAACGAAGAGCATGTTCGTACTGGTGCTGAATTAGATAATATGACTGATGACGAATTAGCGAAAGATGTAACTAACTTCTCTGTATATGCTCGTGTATCACCTGAACATAAAGTTCGTATTATTAAAGCATGGCAAGCAAATGAACGTACTATCTCAATGACAGGTGACGGGGTTAATGATGCACCATCTCTTAAACAAGCAAACATTGGTGTTGGTATGGGTATCACTGGTACTGAAGTTGCTAAAGGTGCTTCAGACATGGTTCTTGCTGATGATAACTTCGAAACAATCGTTGTGGCTGTTGAAGAAGGACGTAAAGTATTCTCTAACATCCAAAAAGCTGTTCAATTCTTACTTTCAGCTAACTTAGGTGAGGTTTTAACTTTATTCGTTGCAACTTTATTCGGATGGACAATCTTAGAACCAGTTCATATCTTATGGATTAACTTAGTAACTGACGTGTTCCCTGCTATTGCTTTAGGTATGGAGAAAGCTGAACCTCAAGCGATGAAACAAGCACCTCGTACTAAGAAAGATAGTTTCTTATCATTCGGTGTGTTACCAAGTATTGCTTACCAAGGTGTACTTGAAGGTTTCCTTACTTTAGCTGTTTACTATATTGGTGAATATGTCATCGGTGTAGAACATCAAACTGCTGAAACAATGGCATTCATTACACTTGGATTTATCCAACTATTCCACTCATATAACGTTAAATCAATCTTTGGTTCATTATTTAGTGGAAATCCGTTTGATAACAAATACTTAAATGGTGCCTTCATTCTTTCAGGTGCTTTATTACTTGGAGTAATCTTAATTCCTGGAATTAACACATACTTCTCAGTAACTATCCCTGGACCAACTGAATGGGCAATTTCTATCGGTGTAGCATTCAGTATTGTAATTATCGTTGAGATTGTAAAATGGATCTTCCGTTCTACAGGCTTAGCTGATAAATACCAAAAGAAAATTGCTGAATAATTAGTAAGCAAATATTAAAGCCGTTGAGCACTGCTCAACGGCTTTTTATATGTGTTTATAAAGTCAAAAAGAGCCTCCCTATGAGTAAGAATATCTCAAAGGTGGACTCCTTTTAATGCTTAATTATAATGCACTTCAACACTCTCATGTTTACATGTCGATACTTGTTGAAGTTCTTTTAATATTCCCTCAACTTTATCTTCTGGACAAAGTGTTAAAACGGTTGGACCTGCGCCACTTATAACTGTGGCATAGGCACCATTCTTCACTGCAATTTCTTTAATCTCAGGAAACTCTGCAATTAATGGTTGGCGGTATGGTTCATGAAATTTATCTTGCATCATCAACTCACCCATTGTTTTGTAGTCTTTTTTAAGCATTGAAAGTAACATGACATTATTTAGAGCGTTTTGTTCGATGGCTGCCCCTTTTTCGTACGAATCTGGAATCGCTTCGCGGGCCACTTTCGTTGAAATCTCATAAGGAGGTATTGATAGGATCAAACTAATCCTATCTAAGTTTAATTGATGATAAGCTAAGTAACCGTCTCGATAATATCCTACGAAAGCTCCTCCAGTGATACATGGTCCAACATTATCTGGATGCCCTTCAATCTTAGAGGCGAGTAAAATCTTATCATACGTTGATAATCCTAGTTGACAATAATGATCTGCTAACTCGATTCCAGCCACAATAGCACTCGATGAACTTCCCAATCCATGTGTGAGTGGAATTTCACTCGACATTTCAATAAATAAATCAGGCATCACCTTATTGTATTTCTTAGCAATATCAATGGCTGTACTAGCGACGAAATTCGCTTCTCCATTAGGTAAATCACGTAATTCTTCATCAAGAAATTCAAATTCCCATTTGTCACTCTCAGTTGCTTTAATAGATAAATATTTATTCACTGCCACTCCCATTGTATCGAAGCCGAGCCCAAGATTGGCACTTGTTGCTGGTATCTTTAATGATACATTGTTCACACTATCCACTTCCAATTCTAATCTTTAATTACTACGTATACTGCCTCAACTTGATGACTATTTTCTAATTGTTCTAAAGCATTCGCACTCATATCTTCAGTAAGGATAACTAATTCATCTTCTTCAGCTACAACTTTATAATTTGCGTCTAATTGAACTTCTGTTTGCCCTTTTGCAAAGCGAATAAAGTATGACGCTGCTTCTCCAGCTATGTCGATATTTGCATCTTCTTCAACAATTAAGTTTCCTACAAAACCAAACTTAGCAATATTCATCACATCTGAAACTACGGCTGAAGCTGTCTCTAAACTTCCTGCACCGGGTCCGTAGAACATTGTTTCACCAAATGCATTTCCGTTGACATAAACCGCGTTTGCTGCGTCATTTACTGTTGCAAGTTGATGATTATTTGGTAGTAATACAGGTTCAACACTGATTTGAACTTTGTCACCGTGATATTCACTCTTACCTAGTAATTTCATTGTCAGCCCGGCAGCTTGGGCGTATTCTAAATCTTGTACACTCACTTGACTGATCCCTCTAACTGGAATATCTTCAACATTTAAGTTTTGTTTGTAAGCGATACGAGATAGTAAGGCAATCTTACGTCTTGCATCCAAACCTTCCACATCATTAGTTGGATCTTTTTCAGCATACCCTTTTTCTTGGGCATCTTTTAATGCTTTATCGTAAGACCAAGCGTCTTGTGTCATCTTTGTCAGAATATAATTTGTCGTTCCGTTTAAGATACCCATTACGCGATTGACTTTATTCGCTTGTAAACCATACGTTAATGCATTAATAATGGGAATCCCACCGGCACAACTTGCTTCGTAACCTAATTGCGCTTTATTTTCATCGCCAATTTTAGCTAATTCTTTAATATGAACTGCTAACATATCTTTATTTGCACTGACAACATGTATCCCTTTTGATAAGAATTTTTGGTGAAGACCAAAGGTAAAATCAATCCCACCCATCACTTCAACAACTAATTCTACATCACTATTCAATATATCATCGATATTTTCCGTAACTATCACATTTTGAAAATCCGCATCATGCTGGTTATTAATCGTTTTAGCAAACACATGTGAAACTTCAATCGCTTCATTGGTAAACTGTTGGATTTCCACTTGATTCTCTTGAATCACCTTAATAACTCCACTTCCAACTGTACCCATACCTAAGATTGCAATCTTCATATTTAAATTCTCCTTAATTTATATTAGAGATACATTAAAATTTCCCTCATGCATATTTTACAACAGGTGGTATGAATTTGCCAATAAATAATGTATTATTATAATCAGATTAAAAAAAGAGGAGTAATAATACATGAAAGTTGCAAAGTTCGGCGGAAGTTCTTTAAGTTCCGCAACTCAAATTAAAAAAGTAGCAAATATTATTAGAAATGATTCAAACATTCGCTTTGTTGTCGTCAGCGCCCCAGGTAAACGTAATAATTCGGATATTAAAATAACCGACTTACTCATTGCCCTTCATACGAATCATTCGATCGGCATATCGACGACAAGTATCGAAAATCAAATCATTGATAGATACCAACAAATCGCTGAAGATCTTGATATTGATGTAACGATTGTTAAACAATTCCAAGGACAATTACATGATTTACTTCAAACGATTACGAATTCAGAACGATTACTCGATGCCTTAAAATCATGTGGTGAAGACTTTAATGCCCAACTAATCAGCCAATACTTTAACAAAATCGGTTTAGAAGCAGAATATAAATCACCAGAAGCTATGGGAATCTTTGTGACCGATGAACCCGGTAATGCCCAACTTCTTAAAGAATCTTATGCCAAAATCGCTGCACATAAGGACAGTGAGAAAGTTCTTGTGATTCCAGGCTTCTTTGGTGTATCCAAGCAAAGAGATATCGTAACTTTCTCACGTGGAGGTTCAGATATTACGGGTGCGATTATTGCACGTGGGGTTGAAGCTGACATCTATGAGAACTATACGGATCAATCACATATTTACTCAGCTCATCCAGGCATAGTAAAAAATCCTCATGCGATTAATGAAATTACTTACCGAGAAATGCGAGAGCTTGCTTATTCTGGTTTTGGTATTTTCCATGATGAGGCATTAACACCTTTATATGAAGTTCGTATTCCAATTCAGATTAAAAACACTAATGCTCCTGAAATTGTAGGGACTAAAATTGTTGTCGACCGTGGAGAGGTTAAAAAATATCCAGTGATCGGCGTGAGTGGAGACGAAGGATTTATTTCTGTCACTATTAAACGCTACTTACTAAACCGAGAAGTTGGTTATACACGTCGTCTATTACAAATTTTTGAAGACCATGATATTAACGTTGAACATATTCCAACGGGAATTGATGATATCTCAGTTGTTATGCGCGCAAATCAATTTGATCATAATAATATACTTGAAGAACTGCTTGAAGATATTGAACAACAATTCGAACCAGAATGGATTCATGTTGAGAGAGACTTAGCTATTATTGCGATTGTTGGCGAAGGAATGCGTGATACGATTGGTATTGCAAACAAAGCAACAGCTGCCTTTGCTGATAGTAATATCAGTTTACGTATGATTAACCAAGGAGCTTCTGAGATTAGTATGTTCTTCGCTATTCCAAGTAAAGACCTTAAAAAAGCTCTAAATAATCTTTACCAAAACTACTTTGAAAAATAATTCATACAAAAATGAACCTGAATGATGGCTAGGCGTTCCTAGTCAGAATCAGGTTCATTTTTTACTTACTATTTAAGATATTATAAGGGTCATAAACAATTTCGATATTTGAATGAGCGATATCACTCTCTAAAAGAATATGACGTACTTCATTTTTAATTTGTTCATGCGTTTGGACTGAATCAGATGTTGTACTAATTGTCATAGACATCATATGCGCTTCGCCGTCTAAAGACCATAAATGGAAGTGCGATAAGCCATTGATATTATCGATGTTTTGAATTTCTTCCCGTAGTTTTTTACTATCTATATTATCTGGCACGGCTTGTAGGAACAGTCTCACCACTTTCATAAATTCTGGAATGGTCTTATAAAGTATAAAGAGCGCAATCCCAATTGATAGTAACGGATCTAAAAAGTACCAATCGGTAAAGTGTAACACAACACTCACTACTAATACTCCTACCCATCCTAAGACATCTTCAAGTAAATGAAGCGACAAGATTGATTCATTGTGCGATGAACCTTTACTAATAATCCAAGCAGAAACCCCGTTCGCAGCAATTGCAAAAATCGCCAATAAGAGCATCCCTTGATAATTTACTGGTTCTGGATTCAATAGTTTTTCACCGGAGTGAATGAGCATCACTGCCGACCCTATCATCAGGACAACACTTGTGATCAGAGCCCCTAAAAGCGAGTAACGTTTATACCCATAAGAAAAAGTCGAGTCTGAGCCTTTTAAAGAAATTTTTTGGAAAAGCCAAGCGAGCCCGATAGATAAGGCATCTCCAAAGTCATGCACAGCATCTGCTAATATAGATGCACTATTAAATATGAAGCCAAAGATTGCTTCTAGTAAACTAAAGACAATATTAATACCAAAGACAAGCATCATATTGCGTACCGCTTGACTGCCACTAGTAAAGTCTACATCATGACTATGGTCATGGCTATGATTATGTTCTTGTGAATGATGATGTTCAAGCTCATGATAATCAAGTGACTTTAAGCCTACTTTTTCATAGCTGAGTAATCTTTGTAAGTTCTCATAGCAAGTAATATCTTCAACTTCAATTTCTAGTTCTTCTTCATTCAGATGTATTTGTTCTTTATTTGGTAATTGCTTAATTTGATTAAATAATTTATTAGCGTGATCTTGATTACGAATGCCAACGAGTTGATATTTCATAATAAAAGCCACCTTTCATATGAATTTACTTTCATATGTATAGTATAATGCGTAGACAACAATTATTCAAGTAATATCAGTGTTGTGGATATAAAAATGGGATAATGATCGCGTCATTATCCCATCTTACATCTGTTTCAATTTTTATGCTCTAACTTGCCCATTTCCTTCGACTGTGTATTTATAGCTTGTTAATGCTTCAAGGCCCATTGGTCCTCTCGCGTGTAGTTTTTGGGTACTAATCCCCATCTCGCCACCAAAACCAAAGACTTCGCCGTCTGTAAATCGAGTTGATGCATTGACATAGACAACAGCGGAATCAATATCCTTTAAGAAAGCTTGAGCTGTTGAGTAATCTTCAGTAATCACAGCGTCTGAATGCCCTGTAGAGTATGTTTCAATATGTTGGATGGCTTCATCATAATCCGTTGCAACTTTGACTGCGATAATGCTATCAAGGAACTCTGTAGCATAATCTTCTTCCGTTGCTGCTCCAATTGTTGAAACAATCGCTCTCGCTTTCTCATCTCCACGAACTTCAACTTGATATTCTTTTAAAGCTTCAACAAATTCCGGTAAAGCTGTCTTAGCTATTGCTTCGTCAATCACTAATGATTCCAAGGCATTACATACAGAATTTCTTTGCGTCTTACCATTAATTAAAATGTTGCGTGCTTTTTCAATATCAGCTGTTTCATGAATATAAAGATGACAGTTCCCTACACCCGTTTCAATCACTGGTACAGTCGCTTGTCGCATGACAGCATTGATTAAGCCTGCGCCACCACGAGGTATTAAACAATTTACATAGTCGTTTAATCGCATGAATTGACTCGCTAATTCACGTGAAGGGTTCGTAATAAGTTGAACAGACTCTGTTGAAAGTTTAGTTTCTTCTAAAGCTTCTTGAAGAACGTTGACAATTGCTTGATTACTCTCTAAGGCTTCTTTCCCACCTCTTAAGATAACCGCGTTACCAGCTTTAATACATAAACCAGTCGCATCCACCGTAACGTTGGGACGAGATTCGTAAATGATACCAATAACACCTAATGGAACACGTTTTTGAGAAATTTTTAAACCATCTCGGTTTATCCATTGTTTCTCAGTCACTAAGGTTGGATCGGGTAACGCTGCCATTTGACGAAGGCCATTCGCCATTGCTTCCACTCGTTTTTCTGTCAGTGTCAATCTTTCTAGCAAAGCATCTGTAAGTCCTTTTTCTTTTCCGAGTTCAAGGTCTTTTTGATTTGCAGTAATAATTGCTTCTTGATTCGCAACTACTGCGTCTGCCATTTTTAAAAGAGCTTCATTCTTTTCTGCTTCTGTAACATGGCGCAAGGTTTTTGCTGCTGCTTTTGCATTTTTACCTAATTCAATTAATTTAGCATCCCATTGTTCAGTCATTATTAATTCTCCTTATTCTATGTATTACTTAAATAAAGTACCAATAACATCTCCTTCCAGTATTCTAAAGATAGATACCGGATCTTCACCACTTGTTATAATCATGGCTTGGTTTTGATTGAGTATTTTTTTGGCTGCTTTAAGTTTCGTAGCCATACCACCTGTCGCAAAGGCTGAACCTTTACCACTTGCCATTAACTCAATTTCATCAGTAATTTCCGCAACGTGTTCGATTAATGTAGCATCTGGATTCTCTTTTGGATTTGAATCGTATAAACCATTCACGTCACTCATTATAATGAGTAAATCCGCTTCACTGACACCTGCAACGATCGCAGAAAGTGTGTCGTTATCACCAAATTTTGTTTGATGATTTAACTCATCATCAGCAATCGCATCATTCTCGTTAATGATTGGAACAATTTTCTGCTTCAACAATGTATTCATTGTTCGCTTAACGTTGTAGTATGAGGTTTCAAACGTCACAACATCACGAGTCAGTAGAATTTGAGCTGTGTCTCGGTTGTAATATTGGAAGAAACGACTATAGTGCCCCATTAGAATACTTTGTCCAATGGCAGCCAAAGCTTGTTGTTCCTCAATCGTTTGGGGATATTCAGTTAAATTCAAATGACTTGCCCCTACTCCGACAGCTCCCGAAGTCACAATAATAACTTCTTTTCCTTCTTGGATTAATGTTGAACATACAAATGCCAATCGATCCAACTTCTTATAATCAATTTGGTTTCCCTCAAGCATAATTGAATTTGTTCCTATCTTAATCACAATTCGCTTGTAATTTTTCATAAAATCTCGACTCATACGTTACCTCTATTCTAATCATTCTCATCTAAATATACCAAATAACATGGTGAATTAATACCATTCTATTGAATTCATTCAAGTTCTTGTTTGATTTCCTCTAATAAGGCCTGACATCCTGCATAAACCTGAGTATAGGTTGTCTCAAAATCCCATGTATAGTAAGGGTCTGCAATATCTTCATCACTGCCAATAAAAGAAAGTAACTTCTTCGTTTGCCCTTTTGCTTGGCCATTTGTAAATTTTTGGATGTTCTGCATATTACTTTCGTCCATACCGATAATGTAAGTCGCTTGTTTTATATCATCTTTGTTTAGTGGTCGTGAGTACATACCACCAACTGAAATACCTTCTTGAGCTAATCGTCTTCGAGTACCCGAGTGTGTGGCATTCCCTTCTTCCCACGAACTCGTTCCGGCAGAGTCTACTGTAACTTTGTCAGTCAGTCCTTCTTCTTGAATCATCTTTCTAAAGACCGCTTCTGCCATCGGTGAACGGCAAATATTTCCTAAACATACAAATAATACGTGAATCATGCATATCCCTCCTTAAAGTTATGTCTAAACTCACTAAACTGGGGCAATTGCCCAATAATTTAGCGCATCATCTATCATTGTCTGTGCTTCAATCCCTTGAATACTAAACATTTTGTCTGGTGCATCATTCGGATCATTCAGATAGACTAATCCATCTTGATAACCTCGCATTAACATCACATGGCCACCTTGAGTAAATGTGCCTGGTCCAACTGATACGACAACTAAGTAACCATTGTCTAATAGATTCACCGCTGAGTAGAAATCATTACCTACATCCACAACTTCATAACCAAAATCTTGTCCAAAAGCTGAATAAATAGACCAAGACGTTCCTTGATTTGTCATATAGTATTCGTCTCCAGCCCAACGTGTAATTTCTTCAGGTCTGACTTTTGTGTTAGTAAAGTAACTATCTATCATTGCTAAGACAACCACAGCACAGCCATTTTCCCAAATTGTTTGTGAACCATCCGTACCATAATGTTTGTCCGCCCATCTTGGATCATTTTGGTTTAAATATGGTACATTATGCTGTCCAACATGTTGAATATCAATATAATTCGCAGGCTCTTCAGGGATAAAGACGTGCCCTAATTGTTGTAGGTCAACATCCGTTGCTTCTATATCCTCTACAATCTGGGATTGATTTTCAATTAAATAGTTTTCATTAACTTGAGCCATTATATAGTATGGTTGGTAATTAGTTTTGGCATCTTCGGTAATAAAAATAAAAGCTAACATACTTATTCCAATGATAATTATAAGTGCAAATAACGTTAAGACTAATTTTCCCGTACCAAAAGATTTCGCCTGTCTGTTCGTTTTCCTTGCCATTGTTACCTCCATCGGTTTATTTGTTTCTAATATATCAATGCTAATAATTGCGGGCATCAGCATATGGTCTGATATTTAGAAAAAGCTGTAGGAATTGCTTTGAACAATTCTTACAGCTTTAAACCTACTATCTATTGTTTAGCTAAATAAATAATTATATTGCATATCTTGACGTATCGCTTCACCGTCACCGCCAAGTAAATCAACTAAAGTATAACCAAATTCAAGGGCTACCCCCGCACCACGTGCCGTGACAATATTGCCATCTACAATTACGACAGCTTCTTTTTGATCAAAACCACTTGTCAGTTGATCTTCAAATCCTGGGAAGTGGGTAAATTTCTTACCGTCTAAGAGATTTGCCTTTTCTAATACAATGGGTGCCGCACAAATTGCTGCAATCTGTTGTTGGTCTTGATTGGCTTGTTGAAGAGACTTGATAACAAGTTCATTGTCACGTAGATTTTTCGCCCCTGGCATCCCACCTGGTAGCATAATTAAATTATAACCTTTTATAGGCTCTTCCAGAATGTGATCCGCTTTAATAATAATATTATGCGCTCCCGTTACTTCTTCTGTTAATCCATAAATATCAACTTCAAATTTCGCTCGGCGTAAAATATCTATCGGTGCAACTGCCTCAACTTCTTCGAAACCATTAGCTAAAATTACTGCAACTTTCTTCATTTATAACGCCTCCTATGTTAATTATTATAAAATAATTCAAAGACTTAATCTAATTATCTACTCAATTTAGTATTCTAATTCAGTTTGACCAAGAGCTAATGTCTTAGTATTCGGGATCAGACGAACTGCATTCTCATCTCGCCCTTGGACTACAAAATTCGCATCATCACTTTGATACTGCTTCTTTGCAATCTGTTTCAAGTCTTTAGTCTTATCTTGATTTAAACAATTAAAGATCACATTTAACGATACATCTTTTAATTCTGTCATCATATGATAATCCCCCATGCTGTCACCAAATAAAGCGATAGGTTGGCGGTTCTCATGCTTAGGAGCAATTAAATTCATTATCGCCTCTGTCTTACCGTTTTTTTTCGTAATCGGCGCCCCAGCAGTCATATAAGCTTTGATCTTACCTTCAGCGTCTAAATCATAATTCATTCCAATGACTTGCTCTTTTGGCACTTTGAATTGATATTCACTTGCTGCTGTTCTGACAACATCAACCGGACTCGCACTCACGACATAAGTCACAATACCATTCGCTTGAAAGGCTTCATATAAAGCAATTAATTCTTCTGGATAGATTAAACCACTTTGGAATTCACTACTGATTTGACCTGTTTTACCTAAAAACTCTTTAGGTGTTGAATAAATATGTTTCTCAGCTTTTTTATTCGTTGCTTCTTTTAGCATATCTTTTGTTAAGCTTGTTAACTCTTCAGGAGTGTAGCCTTTAAACCAATAAGTGAGCCAAGGTTTGCCTGCTTGACGAGTAAATTTACCATTCACATTGACATAATAAAAGCGAAGTTTTGCTTGGAAAGCTTTGTATTGTCCTGTTTCTTTGATAGCTTCTAAGCTAAGTCGTTCGCCCTTATCTTTATTAATGTAGTGCTCCCACAGCCAAGTGTAGCTTTGAATAATATCTATCGCTAACTTTCTTGGGGTAGTGTGTTCAAGTGCCTCATCTAAGTTAGTATCCATATCAAATATGTCAGTGATAATTATTTGTTCAAACTCTTCGGGAGTCATTTTATATAATAAGTGATCTAGCATGTAGATCATCAAATTATCTTCTACATCGCCAATAATACTTGTATTATCAAAGTCAAAAACAACATAGGGTTTTGCTTGAAAACTTGATGATTCGCTTGTTTTAAATTGGTCAATTAACTGGTTTAATCTGTTGTATACATATGGTTCCCATTGATGTTCTTGAAAGTAATATGTCATATTCTACTTTACCCCTTTTGATATTTTATTTACCTTTAAAGCTAGCCTCTTTGAAAAATAACGATACCGATAATCATTATTATCATACCAAAGACTTTGCCGGATGTTAATTCAATCATTTCTACGTTAAACCAACCATTCGTATTAATGATGAGCGCAATTAACAACTGTGCAACCATTAATATCATGAAGGAATAAACGGGTCCTAAACTCATCATTCCCTGTGCAGCAACGTATACAATTAATACACCAAAGAAACCACTTAAGTAATACATCTTGTTTACTGAAAGTAACTCTTCCACACTACCGTCTCGAACAAACATAACAATTAACAAACCTGCTAAAAATCCAACTCCGTGAACAACGGTTGTCATTGTCCAAGAACCCGTCTTAGCGCTAATATTCGTATTAAAGATACTTTGTAAAGCAATTAAGATTCCCGCAAATAATGAATAAAATATGCCTTGAATCATTAGTCGACCTCCACATTGAATTTCTTACATCATAACCAATTTTCAAGCTAATTGATATAAAAACCAGTTTATTCACATTACTAGTGAATCGCTTCCAAGTATCATATAATAATAATTGAATACATACTTAACAATTCTATTAGGAGGTTAAACAAATGGTACAATTACAACATAAAAATACGCTACTGTTTATCGGTGATAGCATTACGGATGCTGGGCGTGGTGAATACTTCGGTGCGAATTTAGGGCAAGGTTATGTCAATATGATTGCCGGACAGTTATATCGTCAATATATTCCCCTTCAATTAAATATCTTAAATCAAGGGGTTGGTGGTGATAAATTGACCGATTTATTCACTCGTTGGCAAGTGGACTGCCTTGATTTAAATCCAGATATAGTAACGATTCAAATTGGAATTAATGATATATGGCACCGTTTGTCTGCTGGTATTCCCTATACAGAAACAATTCTCGAACAATATAAAGAGAATTATCGATATTTATTAAAGACATTGACTGAACGAGAGGTTCAAATTATTTTAGTCGAACCTTATGTATTACCATACCCTGAGGACCGCTTAGATTGGCGTCCCTATGTCGATATAATGAAAGAAGTAATTGCAGACTTAGCCGAAGAATACGGCGCAACGTTAGTGAAGTTAGACGACGCCTTAAATCAAGCTGGAGAAAACTTAGGTTATGAGACAATAACTGGTGCTGATGGGGTTCACCCGACAAGTCTAGGTCATGCCTTTATCGCAGATCAATGGTTAAGACATACTGGTTTATAAAATCCAAAAATACACCCGTAACTGAGGACGAATGTCACTGCCTCTTTCACGGGTGTTTTTATTTGTTTGTGAGATTAACTTTCTGATGCTTCTGTTTGGGCGAGTGTCCATTCATTGACACGTAGATTTAATTCCGCAATGAACATATCTGCATATAAATCATCACTTACCATAACAACTAAAGAATAAATCGGTTCATCGTCTTGATAGAAAATACCACTATCATTTAACATGTTCTCATAACGACCATACTTTGTCGCCATGTCATTAACAAATAATGAAAATAATTGTTTTGGTGATGTCTGCATCATTAAATCACGAACATGAGCGTAAGTATCGTAAGTCGCAATCTTTTGTAGAGACAAGTTCATCATGTAAGCTGAACCGTAATTATCAGAGTAATAAACTTCTGGTACTTCATAAAAATCAACAAAGTCTAAAAGTCCTGTTCGGAAACTTCCAAAGTTATTTACGTAATAATAATAAAGAATGAGCGAAGCTGTATTATCAGAGTAAACAATAGCTTGATATGCCAGATCATCTAAACGATAATAGGCTTGTTTAGGATTTGCGGTAATCTCGCCTGCCCCATCTTGGTAATATTCTTCACTATATGGTAATTCTGAATCCCAAGTTAAGTATCCTTGGTTAATCAAGTCAATAAACATCGCAACCATCGGTACTTTATACATACTTGCGACAATAAATTGCTCATCTTCATTTAAATAATACGCATCATCCGTTTGTAAATTTGTATAAGCTAAACCAATTTGTGAAACATCTAAACCATATTTGGCTAATAATTCATACACAATATCCTCTAAAGATTCATATTCAGAATACGCAAGCGGCTCCATATCTAAATTTTCCATCGCTTCATAATCATAAATGTTGCTCTCTTCAGATTCATCTTTTTCTTCGGTCGCTTCTGATTCAGATAAGTCTGAACTCGAAGCCTCTTCAGCTTGAATTACAGGTAAAGTGATTTGTGTCATTAATAATGCACACATCATCCACAAAATTATATTTAGTTTGTTTTTTATTTTCATCTGTTATTTCCTTTCTATAGACAACAAGATTATTATAGCAGTCTACTCAGAAAAAAACATTGAAAATTGCATGACTAATTCATTTATTTATTAAGTCCTGAATAATTCATACTTTTAAATATTGAGTTATTCTAGTCGTTATTTTTCAATTTTGGATCACTTTATCGAAATTAAAATATTTTAATCGATTTTCTAAGCTAAAGAAAAACTTTTTAGTCTCAT
>NZ_JBGQQY010000003.1:0-104883 GCF_045528545.1 Ruoffia sp. FAM 26254 | reverse complement strand
TGAACCAGGCGGTTCTGTCGTCTATGCGGTATTAGTCATCGTTTCCGATGGTTATCCCCCGCTGAAGGGTAGGTTTCCCACGTGTTACTCACCCGTGCGCCACTCACGTCAAGAGAACAAGTTCTCCGTCAGTGCGTTCGACTTGCATGTATTAGGCACGCCGCCAGCGTTCGTCCTGAGCCAGGATCAAACTCTCATAATTGATTGTTTGAGCTTTTGCTCATTACTATTCTAGCTTTGTTGACCTTTTTTAAACTGGTGGTCGTCCAGCGAAATTGTTTGGTTGTCTGTTCCGTAGAACAGATCCCCTTACACATTTGGTGTGTTTATCTTTGTTCAGTTTTCAATGAGCTTTCGTTGTCGTTTTGTTGAACAACAACTTTTATAGTTTATCACGTTCGCGTTGTGGTTGTCAACACTTTTTTAAAAAGTATTTTCAACTCCGTCTCGAAGTGATGTCGTTTGTTTTAACAACTTTTATAGAATATCACAGTTGTGACTCGAAGTCAACAACTTTTTTGAAGTTTTTTAAATAATTTTCAAAACTATTTAACACTTCGTTGTGATGTTGTCGCTGTTTGGCGACTTACATATCTTATCATGCGGGCTATATTGTGTCAACAATATTTTTTCACTTTTTATCAGTGCTGCCTCATTTAATCGTTGTCGCAAATGACAACTTTTAAATAGTAACATGTTTGATATGGTAGTGTCAATCACTTTTTTCACTTTTATTATTTCTTTTTTAAAGTGACGTGATCTCAAATGACAACTTTTATATCCTATCATGCTTCGAGTAATCTGTAAAGCATTTTTTGAAACAAATGTGTGATTCGCTCCAATAGTTGTAAGCGCTACACATGTTGTAGTAGCAACTTATGTTATATTATCATCGACGAATCATTTCGTCAATACTTTTTTCGCTTTTTTGTAAAGTTTATGTAAATTTTATGTAACCTTACAAAGTTATCGCCAAACATTGTTACAACGTCTCGTGACGACAAGTGATAATATACCATGGGTTGCTGTATAGTGTCAACACTATTTTGTACTTTATTCATAATTCTTTATTTCTATTGTAGCTTTTAACTTTTGGAATCACTTTCTACTATATAAAGTCTAATATTATTGTATAATGTATTATACTCTTAATTCAAAGGAGGATTATAGTGAAGATACAAGAGAGTTACTTTAAACTTGATCAAGTTCCTGGCTTGTGGCTTAGTACTGTTGGACTTGAGCGAGAATCTTTACGTGTTAACCATGTTGGGAACATATCTAATCACCTTCATTCTTCTGAATGGGGAACTCGTAAACAACAACCTTATATACAAACTGACTTTGCAGAAAGTCAATTAGAATTAATTACACCCCCTACTGTGTCAATCAGTAAACTACAAGATTGGTTAAGCTCCTTCCATCAGATCGTCGCAACGACGAATGAAAAGAACGGAGATTTATTATGGCCGTTTAGTACACCGGTAATTATCCCAGAGAATTCTGAGGATATTAAGATTGCTCAGTTAGAGAAGATTGAAGAGTATAATTACCGGGCATTTCTAGCCGAACTATACGGTAAGCATGTCCAATTAATTTCTGGAATTCATTATAACTTCCAGATTAATCCTGATATCGAACATGATTCATTTGAAGCTCAGTCTGATTATGACGATGAATTACAATTCAATAATATGATTTATATGCATTTAGCTAGAAATTATTTCCGCTATCGTTGGTTACTAACATATCTCATAGGCGCTTCACCTTATGTTGCTCCTAACTATGCGACAAACTTATATGGTAAACCTCATGCAGAAAGAATGCGTTCAATTAGACAAAGTCGTTATGGTTATCAGAATAAAGAATCTGTTGTGATGAACTATGATTCTTTAGAAGACTTTGTTACTTCTATAGAAGATGCCATTGATTCTGGTGCTCTTTCTTTAGAGAAGGAATTGTACCGTGATGTGCGTCTCCGTGGAGGAGCGAATGCCCGAGAACTTTTAGATAAAGGGATTAGTTACCTTGAATTTCGTAACATCGATTTGAATCCTTATCACCCTCATGGGATTGATGATGAAACAATCGCATTAGTTCGTCTTTTTTTAATTACACTTTTATTTATCCCAGATGTAAAATACGACACTGAGATCGTAAAAGGAACTAAGATGAATTATGCAACTTCAGAAGCGGACGCTTTAGATGCTCCAATGGACATAGATGAAGCTAAATGGTTAGTCACTGCTATGCGCGAAGTTGCCGATCAATTATCTAACACAGATAATGTCTCTTCTATAGTAGATAAAGTTGAAGCTTCACTTGAAGATCCTTCATTAACTTTAGCTGGACGCATTGTTGAAGAAGCAACTGACTATGATAGTTTCCTTGAGATGGGCTTACGCCTTGCCAAAGAACATCAAGAAGTTTACTTAGATAAACCCTACTTACTACATGGCTTTGAAAATCTCGAGTTATCAACACAAGATGTGCTTAAAGAAGCAATTAAAGCGGGTATTAAAGTAAGAATCATTGACAGTGAGGAAAATGTGATCGAATTATCGTTCCAAGGGCAAACTGAATACGTCAAAAGTGCAAATATGACTCGCCTTGATTCTTTAATCAGTTATTTCTTAATGGAAAATAAAGTCGCAACAAAAGTTTTACTCGATGAAGCGGGTCTTAATGTTCCATCCGGAACGTCATTCAGTCATATTGAAGAAGCAAAAGCATACTACACTTCCCTACCCGACAAAGCCATTGTTGTTAAACCTAAGAATACAAATTACGGTTTAGGTATTACTATCTTTAGAAGCAATCCAAGTGAAGATGATTATATTGATGCTTTGAACTTTGCCTATAAGGAAGATCATACAGTTTTAGTTGAGGAGTATATAGAAGGAACTGAATTACGCTTTTATATTCAAGATAATCAAACTATGGCAATTGTTGAACGTCGCCCAGCTCATATCATTGGAGACGGAATGTCTACCATTGGCGAGTTAATTGATGAAGTGAACAAAAACCCCCTACGTGGACGTGATCATAAAGCACCTTTAACAATCATTGAAAAAGGTGAAATCGAGACCCTTCAATTAAAAAACTATGGATATACTTTTGATTCTGTACCAGAAGATGGTAAGACAGTATATTTACGTGAGAACAGTAATGTGTCGACCGGTGGAGTTTCAATTGATCGTACCGATGATACGCATGAAGGTTATAAGAAGATTGCTGAAAAAGCTTCTCAATTACTTGAAGCAAGCTTCTGTGGTGTAGATATCATTATTGAAGACTACACTAAAGAACCTACTCAGGATAATTACGGTATTATCGAAGCAAACTTTAATCCGATGATTGCGATTCACCGCTTCCCAGGCGAAGGAACACCTCGTCTTTTAGGAAAAGCAATGTTAAATCAATTATTCCCTGACGTTTATAATAGAGGGTAATATTACAGTCGCACGTTTACATAAATTTTACAATTCCTTTATTAGAGCGTATGCTTCACTGACGTATAATAGCGTTAGTGAAGTATTTTTTATAAAGGAGCAGATTGGATGATGAAGTATTTGAAATATGTCGTAATCGTATCACTAAGTCTCACTGGCTTAAGTGGAGCTACACCTGTTTTTGCAGAGGACGTTAAGTCTTTAGCAGAAGAAGAGAATAGCGTTTTCGTTGATGCTATGCTTAACGAAGAAGTTTATTCAGTAGAAAAATTACATGAAACCTTTGGAGAGCCTAGCTCAGAAGAAGAACTTGATGATTCTACTTCGCGTCAATTTTTCATTTTAGAAAGAGAAGATGAAGCGACAAGTTTAGAAGTGATCGCGGATATCTCAACTGAAGATGCCGAAGAAGTGATTAATCTGACATTTAACATCGATTTCGAAGATGTCGTATATGAAGATGCGGATGCTTTTTCCGATACCTACTCTGAATTAGTTGATCATGCTTTAGTGTTGCACAATGAAGGAACCGTGATTGAAAGAGATCAAGTGGTTGAAACGTTGGGTGATCCAACTACAATTACCTTAGCTGGTTCTTATGAATTATTAGTTTATTCAGTTGGTGATAGTGATTCAAGTACTGATTACATCGTTGTGTTATTAGACGATAAAGTCTACGCTTTAAATGAACATTCGAATGCCGATGATAATCTCGAGAAAGACTTTGGCATTACACCATCTCAATTGAATCAGCTTTCATACACGAGTGGAGTGACTTATAACGAAATGGTTGATCAAATTGGACAACCAGATAGTATCTATCATGACTTCCCTAAATCTGTTATAACTTATGTTTGGTATTCAGATACCGATGAAGATTTCTCAGAAATCAGCTACATCACTGACTTCCGTGATATTATGGTTGGTATTGGACATCAATTACAAGATGAATAATTAAAAACAGCCCCGCTGATTTGTTTTAATGCAAATCAGCGGGGCTTTCTTTAAGTTTTATGCGAAAATTAAGTTGACAATCTCTTCTAAAGTCGTATTTCCAAAATATTTATTCACATCAACATCGGCTAAAGCTTCTGTCACTGCTTGGCGTTCATATCTTACGCCATTTAATTTCTCTTCAACATCTTTGATATTACCTAAACCAAAGAAGTCTCCATAAATACGTGCATCTTTAATGACACCTTGACTCACGTTAAAGCGAATATCAACAAAACCGAATGGGAATTTATGACTTTGTTCAAAATCAAAGTCCGGTGATTTACCATAATTCCATTCCCAATTACCCATACGTTCTTCACGCAGTTTATACACGCCTTCCCAAATCTCATCGGTTAATTTAAATTCTGGGACATCTTCACGTTTATCCACTCCGAAGATTTCTAAAAGAATTAAATCTCTAAACTCTTCTGTAGATAAATCGCGGTATTTTTCATCAACGTAAGGTTTGATATTTGTGACACGTGAGCGTACCGACTTGATTCCTTTTGATTCAATTTTAGCTTTTCTTGGTTTTAATACATTATTAGTCTCGTCTAAATCTGAATCAAATAAAATAGTTCCATGAGCAGTCATTCGACCGTCTTTAGCGTACATAGCATTTCCAGAGAATTTCTTCCCATCAATAAGTAGGTCATTACGCCCTTCTAAAGCTGCTTCCGTTGCTCCCATCTTATGTAGAGCTTCGATGATGGGTTCGGTCACACTCTTGAAGTCGCGGAAAGTTCCATCATCATCCTTAATAAAGCAGAAACAAAAGTTTCCCAGATCATGATACACGGACCCACCACCAGACATACGACGAACAACTTGCACATTATGTTCGTCAACATACGATTGGTTAATTTCTTCCGTCGTATTTTGATTACGTCCAACGATAATTGAAGGTTCATTAATATAGAATAGCAGAATCGGTTCGTCAACTAGACGATTTTCTACTAAATAAGTTTCTAGTGCAATATTTAAACTGGCATCATAATTATTACCATTATCCACAAAAATCATAGTTGTTATCCTCTTTCTCTAAACATTTTCTTTAATTGTCGCAACAGTTTCTGTATTTAACTCATCTAAAATTGCTGTCACTAGACGAACTGTATTCTTGAAGTCATCTTCATGAATCACTGAAGTAGTTGAATGTAAGTAGCGAACCGGAACAGTAATCGCGATTGAAGGAATTCCTGCTTGAGCTGTATGAATCGATCCAGCGTCTGTTCCTCCACCTGGAATAAATGTATATTGGAATGGAATGTCATGTTTTTCAGCAATGTTTACTACAAAGTCACGTAAACCTTTGTGAGAAATCATCGACGCGTCAAAGACAATAACTTGTGGCCCTTTTCCTAATTCACTATCCGCTTCTGCTTTAGTCATGCCTGGCGTATCACCTGCAGTACCTGTATCTAAGGCGATCGCGATATCTGGTTGAACTAAGTTCGCAGCTACTTTAGCACCGCGCAAGCCAACTTCCTCTTGAACATTCGCCCCAGAATAAAGTACTGTTTGATGGTTTTTTTCTTTGGCGTGTTTTAAGACTTCTACTGCTACCGCCACGCCAATTCGGTTGTCCCATGCTTTCCCTAGTAGGAATGGTGTGTCGTTTAGGCGACGAGTTTTAATTAACGGTGTAATCATGTCACCAGGACGGATGCCCATTTTTTCAATGTCTTCTTTTGATTGTCCTCCAACATCGATAAAGATATCTTTCATATCAATTGGTTTTTTACGCGCCTCTGCTGTCAATACGTGAGGTGGTTTTGATCCAGTAACCCCTTCGATTTCTTTACCTTCTCTTGTTGTAATAACAACTTCTTGTGCGAGTACAACTTGACTCCACCAGCCACCAATCGTAACGAATTTGATGAATCCTTTATCAGTGATTTCACTGACCATGAAACCAACTTCGTCCATGTGAGCTGCCATTAAGACTTTAGGTCCCTCTGCATCTCCGATATGTTTACCGAAGATCCCTCCTAAACCATCTTGAACGAATTCGTCCACATAAGATTCTGTTTCTTTCTTGAAAAGTTCACGGACTTGCGTTTCATTTCCTGCAATTCCATTAACTTCAGTTAAATTTACTAATAATTCTTTATTCAATTCCATACATTCATTTCCTTTCTGATTTTCCTTCATACTGAATATTTTAACACGTTTTCATTATAAATAGTGGTTATAACACTTAATAATTTGATGTTTTCTATATAAGTCATTACTCACTGATTTTGACGATTATTTTCCCGATATTTACGTTGTTTTCCATCATTTGATGCGCTTTTGGTAGTTCTGAGAAATCTAGTACTTCATGAATAATTGCTTTGATTGCTCCTGTTGCAAAATACGGCATAACGTTCTTCACGAACTCTTTCGTCAACTCTCCTTTATATGCATTACTTCTTGGCGTCAGGAGCGTTCCTTTTAGGTGAATTCGTTCTTGCATAATATCTAAAATATTAAATTGCTCTACTTCAGATCCGCCTAGTGTCCCAATCAATATCCATCTCGAATCAATTTTGGCACTTTTAAGATTTAAGTCGTAATATGATGCTCCAATAAAGTCTAAAATAACGTCAACACCTTCGTCATTTGTTTCTTCAAGCACCCGTTTGGCGATATCTTCTTCTTTATAATTAATCGGAAAGTCAGTTCCTAATTCTTTCATCTTATCTAATTTCTCTTTGCGACTGGATGTCGAGAAAATTTTGGCATCGCTCAATTGCTTAGCCATTTGGATTGCGGCTGTTCCTACTCCACTAGCTCCAGCATGAATTAAAATACTTTCATCTTTTTTCAAATCGCCTAACCAGTATATAGTTTGGTAAGCAGTTAAGAAAACTTCTGGTATCGCTGCGCCTTCTTCGTAAGTGAGATTCTCAGGTAAAATCATCGCGAACTCCGCAGGCATGACTGCGTATTCTTGATATGATCCTTGAATCACTAAGCCAGCTACACGTGTTCCCGGTTCTAAATCAGTTCGATTTGAGCGGTTTTCAATAATTTCCCCGGCAACTTCAATTCCTAAGACTGGATACGGCGCCTCTAATTGTTTGTTCTTACGCGTCAGAATCTCAGTTCGGTTAATACCGAAAGCCTTTACTTTAATTAACACTTCACCATTTGTGGGTAGTGGAGTTGGGCGTTCTTCTTGAATTAAATTATCTACGCCACCCGGTTCAGTTATTGACCATGCTTTCATGTTATTCCTCCTAAGTGATTGCCTTTTCATGGATAAGTTGTTCGTCCTCTCCCCTATGATATCAAAAGTACTAAGAAGAACAAAAATCTTAGCTCAAAATAAAAAACCGCTATAAAATAGCGGTTTGGGTTTGAATATATTATTTTGCTTTTAATGCAGCCATTGTGATGTAGTTGTAAGGTTGGTTGAAGTGAGGTAAGAAGAAAATATCTGTTAACTTCAACGTATCTATCGTTACTTTTTGTTGAATGGCTAATGAGAACATATGAATAGTTGCTGACATGTCATAATGTGAAGCAATTTGAGCTCCCACAATACGGCGAGTTCCTTTTTCAAAGACGATACGGATCTTAACTGTTTCATTATCGCTCATGTAAGGTGATTTTTGAACATCTTCATGCTCAACATAATCCACATCAATACCAAAACGTTGACAAGCTTTTACTGAGTATCCCGTTGATACTAAGTTTAAACCAAAGATTGAAATACCGTTTGATCCTTGAACACCCACGTGTTCTAAGTCAGTTCCAGCAACGTTATGTCCTCCAACGATTCCTGAACGAACAGCGTTACTTGCTAATGCGATGTAAGCTGTATCTTGTAATGCATTAGAGTAAACTGTCGCACAGTCACCAATTGCATAAACATCTGGATCACTTGTTTGTTGGTGACGGTCTACTAAGTAAGCTCCATTCGCAAATAATTCTAAATGGTCTTGACCTAAGTCATTGTTTGGACGGAAACCAATCGCGTTAACTACTAAATCAACGTCATAGTGACCTTTATTTGTTTTAATTGCTTTAACACGACCTTCTTCACCTTCATAAGCTTCAGCTAATTCGTCAAAATGTAAGTCTATGCCATTGTCAGCTAAGTTTTTATCCATTATTTGAGCAAACTCTTCATCATAGTAGTTTGATAATGATGTAGACATTGCATCAAATAATAATACTTGTTTACCTCGACGTTGAATTGCTTCTGCAATCTCAACACCAATATAACCAGCACCGATAACAGCAACTTTTTCAATCTTGTCACTATTTAACTCTTCATCAACCGCTTGTCCTTCTTGGAATAATTTAAGGAAGTGGATTCCGTCTAAGTCTTTACCTGGTACATTTGGTTCAATTGGTTTAGAACCAGTAGCTAAGATTAATTTGTCATATGACTCTTCAATCTCTTCACCATCTTTTGTTACAGCATGAACAACTTTATTATCGTAATCAACACGATCAACCGTTGTTTCCATTAAGATTCGAGCACCTTTATCTTCAAAATCTTTACTCTCTGTATAGAATAAATCATTACGATTTTCTACTTCGCGAGCAACCCATAAAGCAGTACCTGCTCCAACATAACTAATGTTATCATTTTTCTCAATTAATACTACTTCATGACCTTCGTACTCATCAAGTAAAACATTCGCTGCAGCAATCCCCGCATGGTTAGCACCAATAATTACAACTTTCATCAATTATTTCCCCCTAATATACCTTTTTAAATCTAATAAGTACATCATATCACAAAGTAATTTAAAATTTAAGTTAAAATATTATGAGTAACTTTGTGAAAACAGCTTGAATATTGGCTTAACGGAGTTTCCATCCTATTCAACATCCTTATAATAATTGCTTATAAGCTTGTGAAAATTGAATTTAAGTTTTTAACCGCTGTTCCAAAATCCTTTTATTCCAAAGTTTATAATCTTTTAATTCATTATTTATAGGCAATTCCAGAAATTCGGGTTTGTAAAAATTTGCAAGTTAGCGAACACAATCAATAGTTTGTGAAATAGATTATTATGAAATGTTAAACTCAATATGTAACAGAGTTGGCATTGGCTGTGAATTTTGGAATTATGGGGATTTAGGTCCTTGAGAATTTCTCAAAGATGGTTTTTCGCAATTTGGTGCCCTGAAATTTTCTCAGGGACACAATTATCATTCCAATTCAAAAAAGCGCCCAACATTGTTGAGCGCTTCCCTATTTAATCTGTCTGTTTTTTGTACCACCATGGTACATATAAGAATATCATCAACATCGCCACTGCGATCCAAGCCATAATAATATAGGCTAACTGAAGTGTTAGTGGCTGAGTCATTACAGCAATCACTGCATACACAAGCAATTGAATAAAGGCAATGACCAAAGATGTTCCTTGAAATGCCTTAACAATAGACCCTTCTCGGTTTGGATAAATAATTTGAAAAGGTTGATTACTATATAATTTCATCAATGGAACTAGCTGGATAAACGTGAGTACATGACTCAAGATACCCATTCCTAATAACATCCAAATATTACTTGTCATCATGATCAGTACTGAAATAAATAATGTTACGCGTAGCCAAACACCACTGTATGCATTATTTCTAAATATAGCTCTCAAGAATAAGAATGAATAGCGGTTATTATTCAAGTTCTTCATGAATGACAGTACCCCATCTAAATATGGACGGCGTTTAATCGATGGTCTCAAGTGAGGTACATCCGCAAAAATCGAAATCCACTTATATAAACTTGCCTCACGACGCGTCTCTTCTTCCACAATATGATCAAAAGCCACCCAGCGGTTACTTCTTTGAGTCATCGCCCAGGCGATATAAACAATCAAGAGTAAAAGTATCACCAAAGGTATGTATATATTAAATGTCACAGGTAAACTAAACGTTATGAATAACGCGACTGCAACTAATAAAGTATGATGCCATCTGGATAGAGGTCGCCCAATAATCTGAGCGAAGCCTAAATTAAAAATATCTAAATACAGTAACGAAAAGCTGACTGCTTTGAAGGCAAGCATATAAAGAATCAGCAACCAACTTTGGCTCAAACTCCAAACAGAAATCAAATCTAGAAACGGCATAATCATTGCTGTTCCGAGTGAAATAATAATCGCTGGTAAGACTAAAGATACTAAAGCACCTTTCAACCAATAACTATGCCACTCTTCTCCTCGAGCAAACAAATAACTTTTGTCAGGATCCTTCGTAAACCACATCGGCTGTCCAAATTGAAATATCGTTGCCAACCAAATGACAACACTCAGGATAATTACCCAACGAATAACACTTAAGTCTAAAGCTTGTAATTGAATCAGTAATTCACGGTAATACAATGCACCAAAAGCTAAGATCACTAGCATAATAATTGAAAAGTGATCATTCATGATTAGCCTTGCATACTTACCAATTTCCTTTAAATAATTTGAAAAGCGCTGTTGCCATAAGCTTTTGAAGTCACCCATTAAAGCGCCTCCTCTTGCTCAGTCATCGCGATATAAATATCGTCTAACGAAGCTTCCGGCATCATAAATTGCTCTCTCAACTGCGAGACATTACCTTGACCGATTAAAACTCCTGCTCTTAACATTAAGAAGTAATCGCACAACTCATCCGCAATACTCAACACATGCGTTGTGAATAAGATAGCTGTTCCATCAGCTGCACGCTCTTTTAATAAATTAGTAAAATCACGAATCGCAATGGGATCTAAGCCTAAGAATGGTTCGTCAATAATTAAGATTTTTGCATCTGTAATTAATGCACAGACTACCATCACTTTTTGTTTCATTCCTTTTGAAAAATGCGTTGGGAACCAGTTTAGGTTCTTGTCAAGTCTAAACATCTTCAATAAAGGTTCCGCACGCTGCATGGCGACATCAACAGGAATGTTATATCCAAGGGCCGTCATTTCAATATGCTCTCTTAAAGTCAATTCCTCATATAAAATCGGTGTTTCTGGAATGTAAGCAATATTTTGTGCATAATCTTTATGGCTATCAACAATTGATTGGCCGTTAATCTTCACTGACCCTTGTTGTGGTTCTATTAAACCAAGAATAGTCTTTAATAATGTTGATTTTCCGGCACCATTTAATCCGATTAAACCAACGATTTCTCCAAATTTAATTGAAAAATTAACATCTTTCAATACAGGCACTTGTCTGTACCCACTAAATAAATTATCTACTTGTAGTGTCATTATACTCTCCTTTATCGAAGTAAAGTTACTTAGTCATTATATCATATCCATCCGAACTTAAGATGAACTGACAGCGACTAATTAGTTGTATGGTTTGGGTCAAGAATAATGCGCCAAATTTTTAAAGAAACATTTAACTTAGAACGCACAGAAATTTCTTCATAAGTTCCATCTGCTCCAATCACTAATACTTCATTATGCGTCGAGTTAAAACCAATGCCTTTATTTGATACATCATTAGCAATAATCCAATTCGCATTTTTCTTTCTTAATTTACCTGAAGCATACTCAGATAAATTCTCAGTTTCAGCCGCAAAGCCAATTAAAACTTGATTCTTCTTCTCTTTACCAAGTGTTGCGAGGATATCTGGGTTCTCAGCGAAATCAAGTTGGAATGAATTATCATTACCTGCTTCTTTCTTAATCTTTTGATCCGCACGGTTAAGGACACGATAATCGCTTACTGCTGCAGCCATCACGACATAATTCGTATCCAAAAAGTATTTATTCAACTCTTGTTGCATCTCAACAGCAGAGTCCACATAAACTGCTGTAATATTATGAGGCACCTTTAAATCACGTTTAGTTGAGATTAAAGTAACGTCCGCTCCATAAAAACTTGCCGCTCTAGCCATCGCATACCCCATCTGACCAGATGAATCGTTTGAAATGTAGCGTACAGGGTCAATTCTTTCAACTGTTCCACCGGCAGTTACCACAACTTTTTGTCCTTCAAGCCATTGTGGAGAATTATGACACATATATTGGTACTCAACCATCTCAACAATGTCTTCTACAGACGGCATACGCCCTTTTCCACTATAACCTTCAGCTAAAAATCCTTCGTCAGGTTCCATAACGACATAACCAAAAGACTCTAAGCGACTAATATTCGCTTGAGTTGCTGGATTATCAAACATTTTAGTGTTCATTGCCGGAACGATCACACGTAAATTATTTACTGCCATTAATGTACTGGACACAGCGTCATCTGAAATACCATTAGCCATCTTTCCTATTATATTCGCTGTTGCTGGTGCAACTAAAGCAAGATCTAACCAATCAGCAATATTAATATGTTGAATCGATGCAGGATCATGTTCATCAAAAGTATCTGTTAGTACTGAATGTTTAGTTAATGTTTGTAAAGTCAGTGGCGTAATAAATTTCTGAGCACTTTCACTCATAACCACTCGAACGTTAGCTCCTTTTTTAATTAATTGGCGCGCTAACTCGCCCATCTTATAACTGGCAATTCCGCCGGTAATAAATAAACCTATATTTACTTGATTTAGCATTATCACTCACTCCTTGTCATTATATTAATTGTAAATGATATTGGACGGACTGACTAGTCATATATACTCTTTTTGCTTTATTCTATAAAAATGTGCACATAAAAAAGACCAAGCCGAAGCTTGGTCTTAAAGTCTAATTATTTAAAATTAGTTTTCTTTTTTGAATGAAGGTGCTACTAAACCAACACCAGCTAATACTGCTAATGCAGCTGCTCCAAAGATTGCGTATGATGAAGACTCACCAGTTTCTGGTAATTCTGCTTGTCCAGAACCGCTGTTAGATCCACCATTGTTAGATCCGTTTCCGTTGTTAGATCCACCGTTGTTGTTGTCATCTTCGTCATCTGATTCTGATTCGTCATCTGATTCTGATTCGTCATCTGATTCTGATTCGTCATCTGATTCTGTTTCGTCATCTGATTCTGATTCGTCATCTGATTCTTCTGGATCTACTGGGTTAGCGTCGTCATCTTCGTTTTCTCCACGTAATTCTTCAGCGTGTTTTTTAGCTTCTTCAGCTTTTTTAGCTGCTTCTTCTGCTGCAGCTTCTAATTCTTCACTTGATTTACCTGTGATTTCTTCAACTAAGTTTTGTTGCTCATCAGTTAAGTTTTCTAAACTTGGGTAATCATTTGTAGCTTGTTGTCCTACAACTAATTCGTGTAAGTTAACGTCTAAGTAAGCTTTTTCAGAGAATAAGTTTTCTAATGCTGCTTGTGCTGAAGCTAAAGCGATTTGTGCTTGTCTTAAAGCTGTTTGTGCAGTTGTATTAGCAGCTTGTGCATCAGCTAGTGCAGCTTGAGTTTCTTCAACAGCTGTAGCAGCTGCAGCAGCACGTGATTGTGCGTCTAATAATGCTTGTTCTGCTTCTTCGATAGTTGCGTACTCACCGTATGCATTGTTATTAACATATTCTTGCTCTAAATCAGCTAAAGTAGTTGTTAATTTAGCGTTTGAAGCTGAGATAGCAGCGTCACGAGTAGTTGCTGCAGTTGAGATTGCGTTATCACGAGTTGTAACAGCTGCATTACGTTCGTTAGTTGCAGTTGTTAATGCTGATTCAGCTACTGCTAATGCTTCACGTAATTGTGCTTGAGTATCTTCTGGTAATGTTGCAAAGTCTTCAGCGTTTACTAAAGCTGCTGCTTCTGCTTGAGCTGTAACAGCTGCGTCATAAGCGTTGATAGCAGCTTGAGCTGATCCTTCAGCTTCAGCTACTGCGTTAGCATAAGCATATTCAGCATTGTCAACTTCTTCGTCGTTTAATTGTTCTGCTGCTGCTACTTTACGAGTATATTCTCCGTAAGATTCAGTTAAAGCATCTACTGCTTTTTGAGCTTCAGTTACTGCTAAGTCAGCTGCTTTTTTCTCAGCGATAGCTGCATCGTTATTTGCTACTGCATCAGCGTATGCTGCTGCTGCGTCTTCAGCGTTTTTACGAGCTGTTGCTAAAGCTGCTTCTGCTGCTTCAACTTCTGCGATTTTTCCTGTTGCTGCAACGCCTGGACGAGATTCAACACCAATTTGTCCTTCTAAAGCAACAATTTTAGTTGTGATTTCGTCTAATAAACGGTAGAAGTCTGCATTAGATACGTTTACTAATGTTTGGTATTCTGTTCCGTTGTTATCTTGGTAATAAGCGTCTACTGCTGGTGCAGCTACTGTTGATAAAGTTAAAGCTGCTGCTGAAACTACTGTTAATTTTAATAATGATTTTTTCATTAAAATTTCCTCCTGTATTTTAGGTCTTTTTTGTAAGATAGTCCTAAGCGACATTACAACTGGCAAGTTAACATGCCTAATTGATAAACTTACCAAAACTGAAATTCTTTATAAGAGATAAAGAATTTCTTAAGTTCATCTTAAGGAAACTATACCAATTATTAATTTTATCGTCAATCGTTTTCAGAAGATGACATATTAATGTAACATTTCTGTCAAATTTGAGACTTAATATAAGTATTAGTAACTTTAAGACTTTGGCAATTCAATTGTAATCTGACACAGAATACGTACGTGCATTTCTTATGTCTTGTATACATTATAACTTACTCCTTAAGAAAATCAACAACTATTTAAGAAATTCTTAAACTTTCTAAATAATTTACTCTTGATCGTAGTAGTATAACTCTACTTCATTAGTTGATCCATCTTCAAAAGCTTCGATACTACGCATTTCTGGATCTTCAAAACTTGTCCAAACATATCTTATTTGATAGCTACCTGTGAATAGATGTTCCACAAGATCAGCTTTTTCTAAATGACTTTCTAAATTACTAATAGATAATTCTTCTCTAGCAACATCAAATAGTTCATCTATTGTAATCGGGAATGCTTCATCTAATTTAGGCGTTCTGTTTTCAAAACGCATAGTTGATACTTGTTCTGTTTCAGTATCTACTTCTAATTCTAGTAAAGTAACTCTTTCTTCTTCAATTGCATAATAATAGTAGAAATTATACGTACCAGCTTCTAGTAGCCGACTTGGTTCACCTAATAGTTCAGTTAATTGATTTGGATCGTAATTTAATTTACCTTCTTCTACCATAGATACTAGCTCTTCATATCCAGATACAATCATATCAGCTTCAATTAATGTGTTAGGATCATATGTTTCTGGTGCAAATCTTGAAACGAATGGACTGCTTGCTAGTTCATCTTCAACTTCAACTTCATCCTCAGTTGTCTGTGTTTCTTCACCTTCTATAGTAGATTCAGATTCTTCTGCAACTTCGGGTTCTGACTCTAAACCTTCTATATAATCTAATACTTCAAATTGTAGCTGATCGATTAACAATCCTTCAGTACGTTCAGTAGTATTATGTTGTAATACAAATCGGCTATCAACAGTAACTAACTCATCTGAGCCTTCTATTTCACTAGGTGTTGAAAAGGTAGTATATGTTACATCATTTGAAAGAATTTGATAGAATCCATTGACAAAAAAGTCTTTTGCGTATAGATCTTCTCTACTCTTATTAACCAACCCTTGAAAAACTTCTGATGTTACAACTGGAATATCACTTTCGTAAGCAGTTGATTGGAACATTCCAGCGCCTACTAAGTTACCATCTTCATCACCATATAAGATGATGTTTACCGGTGTCGTTTCTTCTTCTGATTCTGCTGTTTCATCCACATAACTTAAAACCACTATGATTTGTCCATTTACGTTTTCAGTTCTTATTGGCACAGCATTACCAGAGAAGTTTGCTGTAATATCATGTAATGAGCTTCCAACAGCTCCATCTTTATTAATATCAGTTAAATCATATTCGTTGATAAGTGCTTGATAGTCCTCCCATGCTAATACAAAATTAGGATCTTCAAGAGACGATGATAAAAGTGCCGTTAAATTTTCTAAGTTTGCTGCAACATCATACTGGCTTGCTAAACTATTTTCAGTTGGTTCAGCAGATTCATCTGCAGTCACTGAAGGCACTTCAGTTCTTGATTCAGTTCTTGGCGGAATGTATGGATTTGTCGGATAAGTAGGTGTAGGCGTTGGAGTTTCTTCTGAACCATCCCCGTCTGTTCCCTCTTCATTTTCTTCACCAGTACCGTCTCCATCCTCTTCTTTAGGGTTCTCTTCGGGGTCTGGCTCTGAGTCCGGGTCTGGCTCTGAGTCCGGATCCGGATCCGGCTCTGGATCTGGTTTTGGATCCGGATCCGGCTCTGGATCTGGATCTGGATCCGGCTCTGGATCTGGATCCGGCTCTGGATCTGGATCCGGCTCTGGATCTGGATCTGGATCTGGATCCGGCTCTGGCTCTGGATCCGGCTCTGGATCCGGCTCTGGATCCGGAACAGGTGTTTCCTCAGCCGCAGGGTCCGATACAACAGGTAGCCCTCCATCTTCTTCAGCTTGCACAACTGTTGCCATCGATCCAACAATTAAATTCGCACTTAGTAAACTTACGACAAGGGTCTTTAAAGATTTCTTCATCTATGTCACTCCTTCATATTGTATGTAACAATTATATCATCATTCTTAAGTTAATGTAGTCAAAGCAGAAGTTTCTTATAAATATTTCTATATATTTATATTTAAAGTTGTACACAGCAAAAAAAGGAGGCTTTTTCAAGCCTCCTTAAATAAATTTGATTAGTCATCGAATTCAACGTTTAGGATGTCTCCTGTTTCTGCATCGATTTCAATGTGTAATTTGTTATCATCATCGTCTCGATCTGGATTTTCTACACCATCAATTTCAATTTCCCAACGGACTCTTCCGTCATCGCTATCTAAGTCCCAATCAGTGATTGTTCCTTCGCCAGCTTCTTCTAAAGCAATTTCAGATGCTTCATCAATGGTGATTAAGTCTTCTAAGACTAATGCTTCACCATCGTTATCATTATCGTCTTCATTATCTTCATCGCGGTCAGTAATTTCTACTGGGTCTACACTAAAGTCCACTTCGTATTCAATATTATCTTCAAATCCATGAATCGTAATTCGGTATTCTTCATTTCTTAATTCAACTTCTAACTCTTCTATTTCTGCATTAGGGTATTCTTCTTGGAATAGTGCCACTGCATCATTAAGGGCTACTTGTAAGTCACTCTCTTCAGTTTGGGCTTCATCTGTACTTTCAGTACTTTCTTCTGAGCTAACTGATTCTTCAGAAGTAGATGCTTCTTGAGAATCATCTTGGGCAGACACGTGTGGCGCAACGGCAGTTAACATTAATCCGGCCATTCCTAACAATGCGAAACTTTTCAATGATTTCTTCATTATTGTATCACTCCTAATATTTTTTTGACTACAACTCTATTATATAACATTTCATTAGCAACTCAAATAAGACGCATATTATGTGCAAATTATATATTGCCATATATATGACATTTTAAAAATATTTACGAATGTTTTTCTGTCTACAGCTACTATTTTATATAAAAAAAGCCACCGGTATGGCTACGTTTCATAATTTCTGAATTAATTCTCTTCTTCTCCTACGATTTCAGCAATTTCTGCATCTGGCATGTCTTCAAATTTACCGAATAAGACAATTAAGAATGAAACTCCGAATGCCAGGATCATTACAATGATGCTGTTAATTAAGTTTTCAAATAATCCATCTGGAGAGATAAAGGCTGGAAGTGCAGCAATTTCTGGATTTACAAAGGCATAAGAATAGAATTCAACAATACCGGCATAAAATCCTCCGGCTAAACCGCCGATAATACTTGCGATCATTACGCGTTTATAAGGAATGGCGATACCATATAAAGCCGGTTGCGAAACTCCTAAAGCAGCTGTAACAACTGCTGTCACTGAGTATTGCTTGTAACTTGAATTGTTTGATTTAATCATGACTGCTAATGCTGCACCAGCTAAAGCTAAGTTGGACTTGTCGTTGGGTGTAACATGAATTAGGCCACACAGACTGCGAATACTTGGTTTGTATTAAATACTTTTGCCGCTGGATAAGCGAGTAGGACAGGCAAGAAGTAGAGCACTGCACCCTGAGATAGTTTCTAGGATAATATATTCTGCGCGACCTTCTTGAATTAATCCGTGTGAATGTAACAAGATTGTGAAGTCTTATAGAATACCAGCCGCACTTAAGGCTACTAAGTTTGGTGCGAATATATTTTTTAAAGCATCTAGTACTTTATTTAAGATGCTCCCTGTTTCACATCTTTCACGGTCGTCATAAATAATTCTCCATCAATCTTTGATAGCGAGTATATTATATATATTTCACTTTCAACATTCTACCGTTTTTCTATAGTAAATGACTCTCGCTGTAAAAAAGAACTCGTACTTGAATTGCCTCAAGTACGAGTTCTAAATTAAAATTCAATTATTTATCGTCCTCATATTGATCTGCGTTTACACCTTCTTCATCTGCTGGGGGATTATCGTCGTGTCGACGCATCTCATCTTCAAATTCACCCAATGGATGACCTTCTTCTTGGTCTGCATAGCCATTTGTGTCTTCTGGACTTAGTGTATTAAAGTTTTGAGGGCCTTTATCTTCTGCTCCATACTGTTCAGGGTTTACGCCCTCTTCATTTGCTGGGGGATTATCGTCATGTCGACGCATCTCATCTTCAAATTCTCCCATTCTCGGATCATTATTCGAACGGTTTGATACCGGACGTTTGCTGTCTCCTACTCCCATGAAATCACTGCGCCTCCCTTCAGACTCTCTTTCCAGGCTTGTTTCTTCACCTTTTAAATAATCATCTTCATCATGGTAGTCTGTGGATGAAGTCGGTGTAGCTGCTTCTTGATTTTTTTGGTAGTACTGTGAATAATCGGAAGAGTCACCTATATCTCCAGCAACGCCACCTTCTTTTCTATCCGCACGTAACTTTTCATCAGCTACTGGATCTTCTGTGTAAGTAACGTCATTTGACGATTTGTTTGCTACATCACGGTCAGTTTGCGGTTGCCTATTAAGATTTGTATAGTAGGCTTCTGCTTCTTCTGATTCTCGTGCAGTATCTCCTGCTACTTTGTTACTTTCATCGTATTGAACATTTTCGGTGACAGTATATTGACGGTCGTCTGGGTAAACTTGTGAGTCTACTTGAGTGCTATCTTTTTGATGCTCTTTAGAGTAGTCAGTTTCTGCACCCATATCACCTGCGATAACTGTTGCATTTTCTGAATCAGTTGTTTCATCTGGTGTTGGATAGTCATTCCTTTGTGTGAATGTCTCTACTTGGTTGGGATCATTTTCTTCCATAACATTTACATTCGTATCCACTGAAAGTGCTTCGCCTTCATAAGTCTTCTCTACGACGACTAATATCTTGTCGTCATCAAGTTCATTTTGATAACCTTTTAAATCAACTGGGAAATTCTCATCCTCACCGTCGTCAGATCCAAAGAAATCAGCGATTCGATTCCAAAATGATCTATGGTCATCGTCATCATCATATTCTTCTAACTCAACGACACTCGCGGATTGATTTGCTTCTTCCACAACATCATCGTCTGCATAGAGTGAGATTGCACTCACAGGTATTCCGGCATCTGTTAAATTTTGAACTGCTTTATTCGCTTCTTCGATTCTGTCATAGACTGCATATACAAATTTTTCATCCATGGTAGTTCCCCCTTAAATAGTCTCTTACTTATTATAAATATTATACCGTGGTATCGTTTTCTATACAAACAATACGACAGCAAGTCATGAAAAGTCTTATCATTTCTTGCTGTCAGAATTGTTATTATTCATTTGTCATTGCGTTTTTATTCTTTCATTAAATCATAAATTTCTTGTGGGTCAATGCCAATAGCATTTGCGTAATCTTCATTAACAACGAGTTCTAAGTAGTTAGCTAACTCTACAGGTGTTGTTGCTGGGTCAAGGTCTTCATCGATAATTCTAACTAACATCTCGGCCGTTTGAACACCAAGTTCATAGTAATCTAGTCCGTAAGTTGCTAGACCGTTTTCTAAAATCATATCATTCGATCCACCGACCATTGGAATACCCGCTTCTTTTCCGATTTCTCCGACAAGTGCCATCGATGCAGCGATATAGTTATCTGTTACTAAGTAAATTCCGTCCACTTCTTCATTAACTAAGGCGTTCATTGCTTGGCTAATATCATTTGTTGATGAGATTGTCTTAATGACTGGTTCAATGTCTTGCTCTTCTAAGATTGGTACCGCGATATCGACTTGGTATTGGGCATTAATTTCACTCGAATTATAAATTAAACCAATTTTTTCTGCTTCTGGTACTAATGGGAGTAAAATTTGATTGATTTGTTGTTCAATGGGTCCAATATTTGTTGTTCCAGTTAAATTGCGTCCTGGTTCTTCTAAGGAATCCACCACGCCGGCTCCAATTGGATCCGCTACAGATGAGAATAAAATGACCTTATCTTGAGTTGTATTTGCTAAAGCTTGTGCAGATGGTGTCGCAATAGCGAATAAATAGTCACTTTCTGCTTCAATACTGCTTGCGAGTGATGGAAGTTGGCTAACTTCTGCTGCAGCGTTCACATAATTGACCGTCAAGTTTTCTCCTTCAACATAACCTAATTCAGCTAAGCCTTCAATGAAGCCTCGGTAGTTTTCATCCAATGATCCGTGGGCATTAAATTGTAATATCCCAACGCTAATAGGTTCTCGTTCTTGTGCGCTGACTGTTGTTGATGAGCCGTATAGGATACTCACTAATGCTAAGCTGACAACTAATAATAGGTTAATAATTTTTTTCATGTTAATTTCTCCTTTTTGATTTGACTAAAAGCGACAAAAAAACCTAGCGAGAAATATAATCTCGCTAGGCAGGAAGAAATTAAATAGGTCCCTCAATGAAGAACGCATCTTATCTCACACTCGCAAAGATTATAATCTCTAGAATAATCTATGCGGGCTCCACACTTTTTTAGCACCTCATAGATACAAACAAACGCTTGTACGTGTTTGTATCCAATTAGGCAAGATACAAACACTATCTAAAGTTGCTAAAAAAGAAACGGTTATGTTGTGAAATAAGTTTTGAATTCATCTTTAGTCCTCCATTGATTTGTTAATTAGAATTATACAGCTTACATTAGAGTTTGTCAATCCATTTTAATCATTTTATCATTTTCATTATATTAAGTTACGCCTAATAGCGAGATACTGCTTTTTTAAGCATCTGGATCACCTTAACCTTTCTTTATAGTATCGGTCAAAAACAATCCTTTTCACTCCCTTCAGCATGCCGTATTCAATAAGCAACACCAACCACGACCTCTTTCTAAGCCTTTGAGACACATAAAAAGCCCCTACGCACTGCGTGCATAGAGACTCGTTTGGAATGTATGAATAAGTTTAGAAAGATCACAAATACTCTCAGTTCTAACTTTTCGCACTGAGGTTTTGTTTGTGTGTAATTGTGAAGTTAAATGAAGCGATAATGAATGAGTCACAAAATTCTTATGATTAGTCTTTATTAGTTTTAAAATCATCATGAAAATCATACCCACTCTCATTGTTTGCTCATCTTTCCTTCATAAATCTATTGTATTACAACGACCTATCCTTGTAAAATAAAACACACCCTATTTTAAGTTAATTTTCCAATATTTTCCGGCCATTCAATGATTGGATTTTTCTCTCTTTCTAGGTAATCAATGACTGTTTTGCCATCTCGATCAAATTGCAGCATGCAATAATACGCATCATGATAGAAGATTAGTTTATAGCCGTTCTCAAAGGCTTCGGGTAACCACTTTTGCTTTGCAGCGATAGTGTCCATAGGATAGTCATCGTAACTACTTACCCATGCTGGATTCATTGACGCTACGGTAAGAAGTAAATCTGACAGATGGAGTAGAACTTCGTCTTTTTGAGTCAATTTAACTATTGCTAAGCCATTTGAATGTCCACCTGTATGAAACATTTCTATACCTGGAATGATTTCAATCCTATCTTTGAACACTTTGACTTGTTCTTGAATGGGTTCCCAGTTTTCTTTGAGGTAGGTTCCTTTAGTACGAACGTTGGGATTTTGTACTTCTTTCCATTCGATCTCTGTCATATAAATCGTAGCATTTGGGAAGACTGATTCAAAACCCTCCTCAGTTGCGCGAGTTAAACCACTCGCATGGTCATTATGCATGTGTGTCATGAGGATGACGTCGATGTCTTTAGGTGTTAAATTTAGTTGAGACAAACTTTCAGTTAGTCTTGTTTCATTTTGAACACCGATATTACGCCAGTCTTTTTTATTGAACTTATTCGTTTCAAATCCAGCATCAATTAAGTAATTGGTGTTTTTAAATTGAATGAGGATAGGGTCTTCAACGGAATTCATTTGGTTATGATCATTGTTTGGATACTTTTTAGACCAGACGGCTTTAGGCACCGGTCCGAACATGTTCCCTGCATCATTCAGTGTTGAAGTTGATTCTAACCAAGTCAGCGTCATATCATGGAATTTTAATGTATTCATATATTCACCTTTCTATGTAACTGTTTTCATAATCATTGTAGCATAAGTTCTGTGGCCTCTCCTTAATTTTTACTTATAGTGGCTATTATTTACGTTAAACCTTTGTTGTCTTCAAAGGCTTTTTAATGTAAACTATATAACGCTGTTTAGATGATGACTGAATAGTACTATGGCACTTCAGCAGAATATGCTCCTGTCCTTTGGCCGTAGTTATTACTAGCATAGCAATGCTATGACTATAAAGGAGATTGATAAAAATGGGAAATAATCATCATGTCGATAGTTACTCTAGTTTTGATACACAAGGTTTAGTTAAGGCTGGATTAGTGACTGCATTATATGTTGTCATTACCATGTTCGTTGCTCCAGTGGCTTATGGACCCATTCAGTTTAGAATTTCAGAAGGTTTAAACTTTATGGGACTTTATAATAAACGCTACATCGCTTCAATTACTTTAGGGGTGCTCATCGTGAATGCGATGCAATCTACGATTGTTGATGTGGTTGTCGGTAGTTTTCACACACTGGTGTCATTAGTTTTAGCGCGTTATTTAGGTAATTTAGCGGTGAAAGCTTTTGGTAAGAAAGTTAAAGACCCAATGATTATTCGTTACGGTGTGATGACTCTTGTCTTTACATTTACAATGTTCATTATCGCGGCTATGTTAATGTATATGGGCTTTGCGGACTTCTTCTGGGAAACTTATGCCTTCTTAGCTTTATCAGAGTTTATCGTGATGACCATCGGTGGATTAATTATGTATTATTTAATTGCACCACGCATAGATTTTCATAAATAATTTATAATAAAAAGCTCCCTGTCATTTTAATGTCCTGGGAGCTTATTTTTTGTTGCTTAATGAATACTTTTAAAAATGGAATCGCGTCTTTTACATATGTGGCAGGTTCTTCTGCATCTTGGTCATCAAACCATTCTTGTGATAGCGAGAATAATCCTGATGCGAATAAGGTTGCTATTTTGTGAATTTCTTCTTCATCGAGTGATTCAAAGTGTTTCTTCAATTGTTGTGAGTGAATGACTTTAAGTTGATCCACGACTAATTGGTTGATTGTCACAATGTATGAGCGTTGGCATTGTGTGGCCAAGCGCATGTGGAAGGAACATAACTTTTCAAAAAGAGAGACAATGTAGTCTTCATTTAATTGAACTTCACTATACTCTTCACGATTCAATTTCAGTTGGACATCTTCAAATAAAGCTTTCTCCATTAAATCATATTTGTCTAAGAAATGATTATAAAAAGTTGCTCGGTTTATTAAAGCTTCTTCAGTAATATCTTTGACTGAAATATTTTCGAAAGGTTTTCTTTCTGATAATTGTATAAATGACTCGATGATGGCTTTGCGTGTTCTAGCGACACGTGGATCTATTTTGGTTTCCATATCTATCCCTCACTAACTAGTACTTTGTAGTCATTTTATCATAAGTGTGATAAAAACAACACTAGGCGAGTATTATCAAATAATAAAAGACGAGTCCTTGCGGATTCGTCTTTTTGTGTTTAATTTAGAATTCTTGATACTCTGCTGGATTTTGATCTTTCTGACGGCCATCTTCATGAGACATAGAATTGATCTTAGCTACTTCACCTTCAGATAAATTGAAATCAAAGATATCAATGTTCTGACGCTGTCTTTGATAATTTCCTGATTTTGGAATAGGTAAAAATCCTCTTTGGATGTGCCAACGTAAGATGACTTGATATTCCGTTTTATTATGTGCTTGAGCGATAGCTGAAATTAAATCATTCGACATCATGTCAGCCGCTCTTCCGATTGGGCTCCAAGCTTCTGTAATGATACCTTTAGATGCTTCATACTCACGTTGTGCTTCTTGATTGAAGTTTGGATGCGTTTCTACTTGGTTTACTGCTGGTAAAACGCCCGTTTCTTTTTCCAGGCGGTCAATATGTTCAGGTAAGAAGTTTGATGTCCCAATTGAGCGAATAAGGCCAAGTTTTTGTGCATCAATGAGTGCTTGCCAAGCTTTGACATATTTATCTTCTTTTGGATTTGGCCAGTGGATTAAGTATAAGTCAATATAGTCTAAGCCAGTTCGAGCAATCGATTCCTGAATCGCAATCATTGCTTTATCATACTCATGGTAACGGCCGGGCAATTTAGACGTCAGTGTGATTTGATCACGTGACACCCCACTATTACGAATCGCTTTACCTACAATTCCTTCGTTTTCGTAATTATAAGCAGAGTCAATTAAACGGTAACCAGATTGAATCGCCGTTTCAATTTGACGCACTCCTAATTCGCCTCGTAAACCGTAAGTTCCTAAGCCAACTTTAGGAATCGCAAACCCATCATTTAAAATATAATTTTCCATCAATTACAATCACTCCTTTAACCATAATAGTATCACGAAAGCGCTGCTGTGACTAACTTTATGCGCTACTGGGAAGGGATGGTGTGTTTGCGGGACGTCGCGGGTGAGCACCACACTCTGTATTTTCAATTGCGGGACGTCGCGGGTGAGCACGACACTCCGCATTCGCATTTGCGGGACGTCGTGGGGGAGTACGACACTCCGTATTTTCAATTGCGGGACGTCGTAAGTGAGCACGACACTCCGTATTTTCAATTGCGGGACGTCGTGAGGGAGCACGACACTCCGCATTCGCATTTGCGGTACGTCGCGACACTCCACGACGCCCCGCGACCCATAAATCCCTCATAAAACAAGAAAAAACCCACCGATCTGGTGGGTTTCCTCTTTTATAACTAATCTTCTTGATCGAAATCTTTGATTTTCATCAGACGTGTAATTTCTGCCCGTTCGTTTTCGTCAAGTTTCATTTGAATAGTTTTGATTGTTTCTTCCAAGTCTGGAATTGTTCGTTCGTGTAAGGCATTTACTCGGCGTCGCGTTCTTTCGATTTCATTCGCCAATAATTGACTCGTCTTTTCAAGTTCAGCGAGTTTTAACATTTTAGGTAGAACATCACTGAATTCTTGTAAAGTTTCATCTAAGTCTGCGTTCGAGTTGATGTAACCATAGTTCAGTGACTGATCATCTTGGTCATCTGAACTGAAGTGCATTTTAGGCACCTTTACACTCATCATATTTTCCTTACGAACATCTACCGTTACATCGTATTGAGGGACTAAAGAAATCTGTTCTAAATATTCCTCATGCAGTAAAGCTTTTGCCAAGGAAAAGTTTTGCATTCCTTTTTTCAGGTGGCCCTCAACTTCTTGACGATAGGCATTGTTCTCACGAATTAATTCGATAAAACTACGCATTAACCCGTCTTGTTTGTCTTTTAAGACATCATGCCCGCGTGTTGCTAATGCTAAACGGTCTTTCAGACGAGCAAGTTCCATTCTTGTCGGATTAACGTTTAGTTGTGCCATCGCTTATCACCCTTCCTCAGTCTTTGGTAAGTACTGATCCAAGTGTTCCTCACTAATACGAGTTAATTCTGTACGTGGCAAGATACCTAATAAGTCCCAACCAATTGCTAATGTATCTTCAATTGTTCGGTTTGTGTAGTAACCTTGGTTCACGTAACGTTGTTCAAATTCATCTGCAAACTCTAAGTATTTCAAGTCACTGTCCGTTAAGGCAGAGTCCCCTAATACAGAAGCTAAACTTTTCGCTTCTTTACCTTGAGCATACGCAGAGAAAATTTGGTTCATAGTAGATGCGTGGTCCGCACGTGTCTTACCTTCCCCAATCCCGTTATCTTTCAGACGTGATAATGATGGCAAAACATCTACTGGTGGTTCAATACCTTGGTTATACAACTCACGAGATAATAAAATTTGTCCCTCAGTAATATAACCGGTTAAGTCAGGGATCGGGTGAGTGATATCATCTTCCGGCATGGTAACAATTGGAATTTGAGTCACTGATCCGTTAGAACCTTCGATACGACCTGCACGCTCATAAAGTGTCGCTAAGTTTGTGTATAAGTAACCTGGGTAACCACGACGTCCCGGCACTTCACGTCGTGCTGCTGATACTTCACGTAATGCGTTCGCGTAGTTAGTCATATCTGACATAATTACAAGCACGTGCATGTCTTTTTCAAACGCTAAATATTCAGCGGCTGTCAGAGCCATACGTGGTGTTGCGATACGTTCAATAGCTGGGTCATCCGCTAAGTTGATAAATACAACTGAACGGTCGATCGCACCAGTTTCAGTAAAGTCATTAATGAAGAATTCTGCCTCTTCGAAAGTAACCCCGATAGCTGCGAAAACAACCGCGAACTTCTCATCTGAATTGACTACCGACGCTTGACGTGCAATTTGTGCAGCCAAGTCTTGGTGAGGAAGTCCAGATCCAGAGAAGATTGGTAATTTTTGACCACGAACTAATGTGTTTAAATGGTCAATCGTTGATACTCCTGTTTGAACAAATTCGTTTGGATACAGACGTTTAACCGGGTTAATTGCTTGCCCGTTAATATCTAATGATTTCTCAGGAATTAAATCTGGTCCACCATCAGCAATTCGTCCCATACCGTCAAAACGGCGTCCAATAATATCTTCAGACACATCTAATGTTAATGGGTGTCCTAAGAAACGGATTTTTGTATCCATTTTGTTGATTCCTGCTGAACCTTCGAATAATTGAACGACAGCTTTATCGTCTTTAACTTCTAGTACTTGGCCTCGACGTGTTTCGCCGCTACCTAATTGAACATCTACAAGTTCGTCGAATTTTACTCCTTCAACGTCTTGAACCGTAATTAACGGATCGACTATTTCAGTAATACCTCTATAATCTTTTAACACGTTAGACCTCACCTCCATCTTGCATCACTTGTCTTAACGTATCATCAATCGCTTTACGAATTTCTGCGTAAGGCGCTTCTGTGTTATCTTCGATATATTTCATACGTCCGATACGCTCTCTTAAGTTAACTGTTCCATTTAAGATACTGTTAATTGAAGCTCCAAGCTCTAAAGTCTCGCGACCTTTCTCTTCAAAATAAAGAATTGTTTGTAACATTTGAGCTTGTTTCTCTAAGTCCGTAAATGTATCCACATCATCATAAGCGTTTTGTTGTAAGTAGTCTGTACGAATCATTGCGGCTGTTTGTAATTTCAAGCGGTCTGTATCTGATAAAGATTCAACCCCTACTAAACGAACAATTTCTTCTAATTCAGACTCATCTTGTAGTAAAGCACGCGTATGTTTAACCATTGAATCCCAATCGATTCCTAAACGGTTACCCATAATAATATTCATATCTGAAGAATATAATGAGTATGATGTTAACCAGTTTACTGATGGGAAGTGACGACGGCGAGCAAGCGTTGCATCTAGTCCCCAGAACACTTTCGCTACACGCATTGTGTTTTGTGTTACTGGTTCAGATGTATCTCCTCCGGGAGGTGATACCGCTCCAATCGCTGTGATGTCCCCTGTACGTTCTGGTTTACCTAAAGTTTCTACTTTACCAGCACGCTCGTAGTATTCTGCAAGTCGACTACCTAAGTAAGCTGGGTAACCTTCGTCCCCTGGCATCTCTTCTAAACGACCTGAGATTTCACGTAATGCCTCTGCCCAACGAGAAGTTGAATCCGCCATAACGGCAACAGAGTAACCCATATCACGGAAATATTCTGCGATTGTAATCCCTGTATAGATTGACGCTTCACGAGCCGCAACCGGCATATCTGATGTATTGGCAATTAAGATTGTACGGTCCATAATTGATTTACCAGTATGTGGGTCAACTAGTTCTGGGAATTCGTTAATAACCTCTGTCATCTCGTTTCCACGCTCACCACAACCGATATAAACAACGATGTCCACGTCTGCCCATTTAGCAATCTGATGTTGTACAACAGTCTTCCCTGCACCGAATGGTCCAGGAACGGTTGCTGCTCCACCTTTAACTACTGGAAATAATGTATCAATGACACGTTGTCCAGTAATTAATGGCTCATCAGGTGTACGTTTACGTGCAGTTTTACGTCCTTCACGGATTGGTGAAGATTGAATCATGTTAAATTCTTTCACTTCACCATTTTCTAATTCAACAGTGTATAAAGTATCTTCTACTTTGAATTCACCATCTTGAATTGATTTAATTGTTCCTTTTGTACCTACAGGTACCATAATTTTATGTGAGATAACATCAGTTTCAGGAACTTCACCGATGATATCTCCTGATTCGACCATGTCTCCAACTTCAACATTTTTTGTAAAATTCCAAATTGTTTCACGATCTAAAGCTGGTAAGTGAACTCCACGGTCTAAGAATGAATTATTTGATAATTCTGCTAGTTTTTGTAGTGGTCTTTGAATACCATCAAACATTCCAGCAATTAATCCAGGTCCTAATTCAACTGATAATGGTTTTCCTGTAGGTTTTACAGGCTCTCCAGGACCGACCATTGAAGTCTCTTCATAAACTTGTACGTAAACATTTTCGTTACGAATTTGGATAATTTCACCAACTAAGTTAGCGTCACCAACGTAACAAATGTCACGAATTTTTGCGTTATCTAAGCCCTTTGCGACTACCAAAGGACCAGATACTGATACGATTGTTCCAGAATCCAATAATAATACCTCCTATAGAATATTTTGACCGACGGCTTTTTGCACATTTTCTTGAACGCGCTGTAAACCGATACTTTCAGAATCACAATCACTTGGGATTAGAATGAAGGCCGGCATGAATTCATCATCATATTTTTTAATAATATCTGGTATTTGTTGTGCCAGATTTTCAGTAATAAAAATCACACCGTAATCATCTTTTATGATATCTTTGACAACTTGACGTCCTTGTTTTGCGTCTGTTGTATAAAATACATTCATTCCTAACATCCCGAAAGCGTAAACTGTATCTTTCTCTCCTACGATAGCGATTTTATACTGCATAATCTAATCTCATCCTATCTCTAACAATATCTGATTCAATGTTATTAATTTTACCTGTTAAAACCAATCGGATATTCTTCACTTCAATCTCTTTCGCACTAATGAACGCTAAGACAGGTAACGGACCAAAAACAAGGAATCTTGCTTGTTGTAAATACGTTTCCGTTGCATTATCTATTGCTTGTTCAAAGCGTCTTAAGGAGAATTTTCCTTGATCATCCATTGCTTCAGCTACAATATCACGGTAATCAGGTGAGTCTGAAAAGACACGAATCGCATTCTCCATCCCGCCTTCAGCCACTTCAACAAAGTAATCTGTTGAAATCGCTCCTTCGTTAGTGATTGTTGCTTGTAAGTGTGTTCGACCACGATCATTAGCCATCGCTCTAAAGAATATCGACATATTTGTATTATCAATTAACTTTTCAATATAACGTGTTACGTCATGATCGGCAATCTCTTCCGATAATCGCTTCAAATGATGGACGTAAGCACGGTCTACGAAAATATCAATATCATTCAACCGAGGTGTCTCCGCAAATTCAATTCTTAGATTGTTGATGTTTTGCATATACCATTTTGGTAAAACATCCGATTGTCCTTGAGAAACCGCACGGCGAAATTCATAAATGGGATATAGCCCGATATCAATTAATGTTTGGTCAAAGTCTTTACCCGTAAGTTCTTCTTTGAATAACACTTTGATATTGTGATAAGCATAGCTTAAAGTCATTAATTCTGAAAGTACGGGACTTGGCGATTGATCCATAATCCATTGGTAAGTTTCTTTCAACTCATCCATTAACATATCGTCATACTCTCTCGTTTGAATCGCTTCTTCCATACCATCACGGTAACCGGTGTCGGCTAATACTCGAACAGCATCCTCATAGGTTTTGGCTGATAACATTCGGTCATAGTCACTTTGCTTTAGGAGATTAGTCTCTTGTACGCGAACCGTTGTATTCAACGGTCCATATGAACTATCTTGCATGTAATCCACCTCCTATGATTTTTTGAAAATTTTATCAACGATAAGTGTTTGTAAAGAACTCGCCTTCTCTTCCACTAAGTTATCGAATAAATAATTGTATTCTATACTTCCTTGGCGTAGGACAAAGCCTGCTTTGTCAGCGACTGTCTCATTAGAAACTGTCGCATTCACTTGAAGCGAGTTATTTAATAAGTCACGTGTTTTTTCACCTAAAACAATTTCGTATTGTTCAGGATTTGAATAGTCATTTAGAACACTTTTGATGAATTTTGTTGTTGTTTCAGCATCAAGTTGTTCAAATGAGTGCTTCACTTGAGCAATATAATCGCTTATAATTGCTTGCTTTGTCTCTAATATTTGGTCCCGTTTCTTTAAACTTTCACTGTTAAGCGAAATGTCTAATTGATGTTTGCTCTCTTGTTCAAGATTAAATTTACGTTTAACAAATGTTTGTTTTAGATTTTCTTTTTTAGTTTCCGTTTCGGCCGCTTGCTCTTGTTCGTAAGCGTGGACCGCTTGGTCAACCTTGGCTTGTTCTCGTTCGATAACACTCTTGGTTAATCCATTAATGTCAGCCATCTACTCACTCCTCTCTTGTCTACTTGTAAAAGCAGTAATTAAACTAATAAGAACATAAGTAGAGAAATTACGAATCCTAGAATAGCGTATGTCTCAACCATCGCTGAGAATACAATCCCTTGTGTAGAGTTTTCTGGTCTTTGTGCAATGATTTGCATACCTGCAACTGAAACGCGCCCTTGTGCTGGTCCTGAAGTCAGACCTGTGATTGCTACTGGTAAAGCACACATAACATAGTGCCATCCTGTTGAAGTATCCATTCCAGCATCTAATTGTAATAACATTAATAAACCAATTACGAATCCGTATAAACCTTGTGTCGCTGGTAATAGTTGTAAAACTAATGCTTGTCCAAATAATTCAGGTTTTTCTTTAACTAAAGCTGCAGCAGACTCCCCTGCGATACCTACACCACGTGCTGATCCAATCCCTCCAAAGACTGTCGCAATTGCTGCTCCTAATCCTCCAAATACTAGACCAATGTTTTCTCCGAATAATGTTTGTAGAAATTCCATTTTATTAATTCCTCCTATTTATTGTTATAATTTTTTTGAATCCAAACTTCTTTTTCAAGTGGGCTTAAAGGCTTGAATGCTTTTCCACCTGTTTCATAAAACTTACCAAAGAACTCAACGAATTGCAGACGCATTGAATGCACGTAAGCTCCTAAATAAGTAATGAAGATATTTAGGGCATGTAATGCCAAGAATAATAATATTCCGACTGTGAAACGTACAAACGGCGGTAACAGTCCTACGATAAGATTAAATGCCATACCTATATTCGCTCCCGCAACGGCTAAGGCTGTTAAACGTGTATAACTGACGATATCACCAATCATCCCCGCTAAATCAATTAAACCAAAAGCCCCTTGTCCGAGACCAATCAGTGGGTTTTTCGCTACAATCATATTGACAACAATCATTCCAATCACATTCCCAAGTAATAGTACTAAACCAATAGTATTTAAAAGAGGAATTTCAAGAATGAAGTTGATCGCTAGTATTGCCCCACCAATGAGCATCAAAATTTGTTGTAGTGCATCTAAATAAGAACTACCATAATCTTTTTCTTTCAATGTTAGATAGAACTTTAATGAATAACCCACTAACAAATGAACTAAACCTAACGCAACAGAGAATATCATCACTTCAATAACTTGTGATGATAAATTCATCACACCAAATGGTAGTGAGAATCCAAAGAAACTTCCAAAAAATAAGCCAACTAGAATTGTTCCAACTGACATATAGTTAAATGATTTCAAGGTTTTTCTCATACCTGGGTTTAATTCGAAAAACATAATGGGTATGAATGTTGCGATAAACAGTAATAATCCGTACCCTACATCTGCACTCATTAATCCAAAGAATAACACTTGAGAAAATGAGAAAAACGGTGTTGGGTCGATTGAGTTATACTTCGGTGTTCCATATTGAAGAGTTAAAGTTTCAAAGGGTGTACTAAACGCACTATTCTTCAACTTCACTGGAACTTCATCTAAGTTATCTTCTTCAGGATCAACATCATATGTAAAGATTGCAAGGTTGTCTTCACCAATTACATGATTAATATTCACGATATTATCTGATACTTCGTCTGCATCCATCCACCCTTTAAGAATAAATAAATGAGAACTATCTAGTAATAATTGACTCGCTTTCTCACGTTCGATTAAGTTCGCATAATATTCTTGAGCTAATTTTAAATTACTCAATAATTGACGATTAGATTTGAAACGCTTCACAAGTTCGGATTGCTCTTCGATCATTCTTTTACGTGTACTTAGTACCTCTTGAAGTTCTTCTTTTGGTAACTTATCGTACTCGTAATCTAATTCAGTGAAATTCGAACGTCTGACGACTTCTTGAACATCCTCTTGATGTTCTTTAGAAAACACAATCGTGTAACCGCTTGTATCTTCAGTGTAGTATACCTCTTGAACCAATACTTCATCAGTAACGTTCATTAAGTTGTCTATGAATTCAGTTGAATCTTCAGTATCAATCGAACCAACAACGACATCAAAATGCTTAAAGTCATCAGACTGCTTAAGTGAGAAGTCTAAGTTAGTCCATTTTCTAAGAAAACGTTCCTTCTCTTCAAGTTCTGTAATCGCTTGCCTTAACTGTTCCAACTCGGAACGTTTTTCGCTAACCAGTCTTAGCAGTGACTCAAGATTCATTGAATTTACTTCTGTTTCAAGTTCTTGCAGCGAGTAAACTTTACGTTTCTCTCGCATTCGTTTGATAAAAGACGGTTGTGATCCGTATTGTTTCAGAAATTCTATTGCGTCTTCAATCTTATTTAGAGTGTAACGATTCAGTTTTGAATCTTCTGAATTCAATGACGCACCGTCAAAGAAGATATCAAGATCTGCTTCCTCCACTTCTTCAAAAGGGACGATTTCAATTCCTTTTAATTCTTGAAGGGATTCGAGTAATAATTCTTTATTCGCTTGCTCCGCGATGATTGTTACCCGCTTCATGACTGAAATTGCCATATTGACTCATAACCTCCTTTATTCCAGCTTGAATGAGTTCTCCTTTATGAGTTTGATAATCATCTTGGGCATGTCGCCGATAATTATCCACTTCATAATTCACTCTTTCACGGACTTCGGCTAATTCTTGATTTCTTTCTTGCTCCAATTCAGAAGCAACGCCATCAAGCGACTGCTCTAATTCTTTGCGATAAGTTTCAATTTTTTCTTTTTCATTTTCACGAATCGCTTCTTTTTTATCCGCTAATTCTACTTTCATAGAATCAATTAAATTTTCAGCTTCTCTTACTTTTCCAATTATATCCTTGCTCAATTTTTACTCACCCCTAACATTTTTAAGTATATCATAAAAAATGTTCACACCCTAGCCCTATGCGGAAAGTTACCCCTTTTTTCTGAAAAAAGTCGCGTTCCTTCCTATTTAAATATTATTTAATTTTACTTGCTAATTTCTGTCCATTATGTGAATTATTCTGACATAGCTCTCTGAATCGACGTCATTTTGTATTTTTTAATTATACTTTTATATTTAACTAAAAATTTAATCGTATATCAGATGAATTTTCATTCATAAAAAAAGAAGCATTCTTACATGCTTCTTCAACTTCATAACTTATCTTGAATATGGAACGTCGGTTCTCATCACTACTTGTTGGCGTTCATTGTGGATTTCTGCACCAAATGGGAAGAGTGCGAGTTTCACTAATTTGAACTGTTGTAAGCCAAATGGAATCCCAATAATGGTCACACATAATATTAAGCCACTAAATAAATGCATAGCTGCGATTTCAATTCCGCCAAAAATAATCCATAAAATATTCATAAGGAAACTTCCCCCACTATTACTGTGGTAAACTTCACGTCCCATGGGCCATGCAGATAGACTCGCAATCTTAAAACATTGAATCCCAACTGGAATTCCAATAATTGTTATACACCAGAGCAAACCAATGAAGCCCCAGGTGATAAAATTAATAAAGCCTCCAAAGATAAACCAAATTAAATTACCTAAAAATTTCATATATAATCAATTCCTTTCAACTTGTACTTCCTTACAATACTAAGTATATACGAAATTCTGCCTTCTGTTATCATCCTTGAGACGTAATTTTGAAAGAATTGTTAAACAATTCCTAAATCTTCTAATGTTGAAAAGAAGTAATATATTTGCTGACGCCAGTCATGCCAATCATGGGCAACATCATGTCCCCAATAGTCAAACCAGCCTGGAATTCCTTTAGCATTGAATACTTCATCTAATTTACGTGTTGCTGTGACGTGCGGTCCTTCCCAATCGCCTTGACCAACTGAGACAATGAATTGATTCTGTCGGTATTGATCTAAGAACCATGGATCAGACATATTCCACAAGAAATCAATCGGAGAATTCTCATAAGTAGCAATATCGCTACCAAATTCGCCGGTAAAGTATCTCGCATCATAAACACCACTTTGTGAGATGGTTAGTCCAATAATATCCGGATGTCTTAAGGCAAACAGCATTGAGTGGAAGCCACCCATACTGCAACCAGTCGCAATCATCTTCCCGTCCCATTGTGATTCATGTCGGACTAAGGGAATGAACTCATGCACTAAATACTTATCATACTGATTATGTGCTTTTGCCTTATCGTGTGCTGATTTACCAGTGTCATTCCAAGATTCTGAATCGATACTGCTCACAGTATAAAGATGAATTTGTCCTGATTCGATGAAACCACTTAAAGTTTCTACCATCTTAAAGTCAGCATACTCATCCTTACTCCCACCACTTGATGGGAATACAATCACTGGCGTACCGCCATGCCCATAACGGTTAAAATACATTTCACGGCCTAAATGCCCACTATAATGACTTCTTGCTTCAAAATGCATTGTTTACGCCTCCTGTCTTTGAGCGATGGTTTTAAGCATTTCATTAATTTTCTTTTCTGATGGCGACTTCATAATAAATCCTATATCTCCCATTGCTTTAGCAAAGACGCCTGGAATGTGTACAATGTTTACTAATTCTTTACTGTACTTATCTTTAATTTCTTCATTCGTAAACTTATAATTTAAATGATTTTTTCGTGAGACATAAATCACATGATATGGTCGTGTAATTTCTGCTTCAAATCGATTATCTTTAACAAAATTTGCATATTCTTTAAAAATATCAAAATCATTCGCATAGTTGAACATATCGATTGTAGCGCCTCCGGGTGGTCGGCAGTTCACTTCTAATCCATATAAAGAACCATCTTTTAATCTAAAGAATTCAAAGTGGAAGAAACGCTCTTTTATTTCAAAGGCTTTTACACATTTTTTACCGAATTCAGCAAGATCCGTAGGTATCTCTCGCTTAATATGGTAATACATATCTGTATCTTGGGTAACAATATCTAAGATAGGTTTATCATTGATTAAAGTAGATGAGAAGACGATATTTCCATCCCGGTCTGTTAAACCATCAAAGGTTACAATTTGTCCATCAATGAATTCTTCCATAATGTAAGGCACCTCTGGTTGTTTAACCTTAAAGAATTCATCTAGTTCTTTTTCGTTTTTGACTTTAAACGTATCGTTTGCACCAACACCAGTATCTGGTTTAATAATGACTGGATACTTTAGACTTTTAATTAGTTTTTTCGCATCGGCTTTATCTGATATGACACGGCCTTTAGCTACAGGTATCTTTAGTTCACGAAAGACTTCTTTCATCGTTGATTTATATTTAATCAAGCGAATATTGCGATTATTATAACCGAAGACATTGAAATCTGTCCGCAACTTTGCATCAAGTTCTAACCAGTGCTCGTTATGCGATTCGATGCGGTCAATTTTACCGTATTTAAACGCAAAGTAAGCAACAGCTCTATACATTTGATCATAATCATCCATATTATCGACGCGATAATATTCTGTTAAACTATCTCTCAACGATTGACTCAAATTCTCATAAGGTTCATCTGCAATACCTAAGGTATTAATGCCTTTTACCTTTAAACGAACTGCGAATGTTTCAAAGTTCGATGGAAAATGAGGTGAAATCATGACAAAATTTATTTTCTCGTTCATACCAATGCCTCTTTTCTAAAGTTGATTTCTCATCATTGTTATTGATTTTACTTATAAAAATTATACCATATTAATGAGAATAACTCTAATTCATTTTTAATCTTCTTGCTATATTATTTTACTGGATCGAAAGTATTGACCGTATTAAATTTAGGTGTATACTTTAGATAAATATAATATTTGGGAATGAAGGGCTCCCTTGCCTACGGGCAAAACCGTCTTAAAGACTAATGACTTCTGCATGCTTATTTGAGTGTGTAGAAGTCTTTTTTATATTATTGGAGGGATAAAATGTTAGTAAGTGTAGCGTTGATATTAGTGAGTGGCGTTGTCTTGGAGTATACTTTAAAGAAGCTAAAACTCCCTGCTTTATTAGGTTATTTAATAGCCGGAATATTATTAGGCCCTTTTGGTTTAAATCTTGTTGATTCAGATTTATTACGATTAAGTCCTGACATTCGTCAAGTCGCGTTGATTGTTATCTTAACTCGCGCAGGTTTGTCATTGGATATTAAGCGACTGTTAGAGGTGGGTCGCCCAGCTATCATGATGTGTTTTGTGCCGGCAACCGTTGAGATTATGACTTCGATGATCTTTGGACCTTTGTTTTTTGGCTTTTCTTTAATCCAATCTTTATTGATTGGTGCAATATTAGCAGCGGTCTCTCCAGCGGTAGTCGTCCCACGCATGGTAGATTTAATTCAAACGCATCGGGGTACGAAAAAGCAAGTGCCGCAAATGATATTAGCGGGTGCTTCTTTAGATGATGTCTTTGTTTTAGTTTTATTTTCAGCCTTTTTAACGATTGCTTTAGGAGGTTCTGTCTCAGCTTGGACATTTATGCAAGTGCCTGTTTCAATTATTGCAGGAATTTTTGGCGGGGCAGTCCTAGGTTATTTATTGAATGTCTTATTTGTTTACATTCAATTGAAGCGTGTATTTCAAGTTATGATCCTCTTAGCAAGTGGGATGGTATTGATGCGTTTGGAAACAGTTTTTACAGGTTTATTTTCAGGAATTCTTGCGGTCATCGCAATGAATATTATGATTCGGACTCAATCTGAAAAGTTATCTAATGACTTATCAGGTTCTTTTAACCAAATTTGGTTTGTCGCTGAGATTTTTCTATTCTTTTTAGTCGGTGTGAGTGTCAATCCGGCAAATGCTTTGTCTTATGGATTCTTACCGATACTCTTTATCATTCTTCTCTCTCTGTGTCGCTTATTTATTGGTGTGAGACTTTGTTTGCTTAATACACCTTTTAATAAGAAAGAGAAGAGATTTGTACTCATGAGTTATTTACCTAAAGCAACGGTTCAAGCTGCTATTGGGAGTGTGCCTTTAGCAAACGGAATGGCTGGTGGAGAATTGATGTTAACTCTCGCAGTCTTGTCAATCTTAATTACAGCGCCCATTGGAGCCATCGGGATGGATTATTTCGCACCGAGATTATTGACAAATGACAGTGAATAAACAGTTTCGGTCGTCTGTTTTAGGATAGAGAACATTTTCACAATATATTCCGCGATAATAGGGCTTTATTCTGTTTCAATTTAAATATAAATCTGTTACAATGAAAACAATTACAAGAATCAAAGGTGGTGGATAATTTTTGATTGAACTCGTGAATACAACGAAGCGATTTGAAGGAAAATCTGGCTCGTTTCTCGCAGTAGACAATATAAGTTTAAGCATTAAAGACCAAGAAGTTTTTGGTGTGGTCGGAGAAAGTGGTGCAGGAAAATCAACCCTTGTGCGTTTTATTAATGCTTTAGAACGCCCAGATAGTGGACATGTTTTGGTCGATAATGTTGAGGTGCTGTCTTTAAGTAAAGGAGAACTTCAATATTTCCGTAAAGATATTGGTATGATTTTCCAGCAATTTAATCTATTAAATAATAAGACCGTCGCTGAAAATGTACATTTAGCGCTTGAGATACATCCTTACGATGACCCTTTGTCGGTGGATGAAGTTCTAAGTTTTGTAGGACTCAGTGATAAAAAGGATCACTACCCTAGCCAATTATCGGGTGGTCAAAAACAACGGGTTGGTATCGCGCGTGCTTTAGTGACGCGTCCGAAAATATTATTATGTGATGAGCCAACGTCTGCTTTAGATGCGAAGATGACGGATGAGATTGTGTCGGTATTAAAACGTGCGCACGCTAAATTCAATATGACCATTGTGATTGTGACCCATGAACTTGATGTGATAAAAGCGATGTGTCACCGCACGGCTATCTTAGAGCATGGAAAATTGGTTGATGTGCTAGATATTAAAGAATCTGATTATATACCAGAAGCTAAAAGTTATCACGACCGAGTGTTGGAGGTGCTAACAGATGACTGAGTCGATTCAAATATATTTAGATCGGGTGATTGAGTTCGCACCGAGACTGATTGAGAGTTTGCAAGAATCGGGTATTATGCTGAGCTTGGCATCAGTGGCTGCTATCTTTATTGGTATTCCTTTAGGTACCTTGCTTTATTTAACCGCTCCTGGTAAGCCGAGTGAGAACCTTTGGATTTATCAGATTTGTAATATTTTCGTGAATATTGTTCGTTCGTTTCCGTTCCTACTACTTGTCGTTGCAATGCAACCCGCTATTCGTGCCTTGTATGGCCGAGCAACTGGCGATCCCATCGCAGCGTCCTTTCCAATGATGTTAATTGCAATCGCACTTTATGCTCGCTTTGTGGAGCAGTCGTTATTAGAGATTCCTAAAGGTGTCATCGAAGTGGCTGACGCTATGGGCGCTTCTACGAATCAACTCGTAACCAAATTCTTATTTGTCGAGTCGAGAAGCTCACTCATTATCGGTTTTACGACCGCCTTTGTTAGTTTTATCTCTTACTCAACGATTATGGGTGTTGTAGGAGGAGGTGGAATCGGCGACTTTGCGATCCGATACGGTTATCAGCGTTACGAGACTGATATTATGTATACGGCCATCGTAGTGATTATCATTTTTGTACAAATTATTCAATGGTTAGGTTTAAAATTAGCTAAGAAATTAGATAAACGCTAGAAGGCGTATTAAATTTAAAGGAGAATGTAAATGTTTAAAAAAAGTTTATTAGTTAGCGCGTTAGCATTATTAGTTGGAGGTTTTGCTCCAGCAGCCGAGAATGTGTCAGCTCAAGAAGAGGAAAATGTATTAAAAGTTGCTTCTCACTTACCTCCAATGACTGATGTCGTTGAAATCGCTAGTGAAGTTATTGCAGAACCATATTCAATCGAATTAGTTGAGGTTTCTGACAACATTCAATATAACGAAGCTTTATTAAATGATGAAGTCTACGCAAACTTTGCTCAACACGAGCCATTCGCTGAAATTTTTAACGAAGAGCGCGATGGAGACTTAGTTGCAATCCAACCGGTTTATAATGCAGTGGTTGGTTTCTACTCATCGGTTTACGATTCAATTGACCAAATTGAAGATGGTGCTGAAGTAGCAATTCCTTCAGATATTACAAACGAAGGTCGTGCATTATTAATTTTAGAAGATCATGATTTAATTTCTTTAAATGATGAGGCTGGTTTATTCCCAACTGTTGAAGATATTGAAGAGAATCCTCATAACTTAGAATTCACTCACATTGACTTATTAAATTTAACAGGTGCTTATGAAGATGGGATTGAATTAGTATTCAACTACCCTACTTACATCGCAAGTATTGATTTAACAACTGATGACGCATTAATCTTAGAAGACGAAGATGATAATACTTATGCAATTCAACTAGTTATTCGTGAAGGAAATCTTGATACTGACGCTACAGAAGCACTTCAAGCCGCTTTTACTTCTCCAGAAGTATTAGAATTCCTAGATGAATTAGCTGCTGAAAAACACCTTGCGCCAGCGTTTAGCTTAGATGGCGAAGAAGATGCGGATGAAGATGATGCAGAAGACGCAGATGAGGATAGTTCTGAGTCTGAAGAAGAGTCTGCTGAATAATTTGATATTTTTTACACAAGCAGTGCTTATTGAAAAATAAGTGCTGTTTTTTTGTGGTGTGGTGAGGTTGGTGTGTCCCTGACTTTTTCTCAGGGCCATATTTTTCTCATTTTTTTGAAATATAAGTCTCTGGGCTGATAGTTTTATGGTATATTTACTGTAAAATAATTATGATAACATTGAAAGGACTGATCTTATGACAGATTGGTGGAAAGATATTAAGCGCGTCCTAATGGGGCTTGCCGCTGTATTAGGTTTACTATTCATCGTATTCGTTATTAATCAATTTATATTACTTTATCAATTTCTATCCTTACTTCATCCGATACTTGCTATTATTGTATTGAGTGTCATTGGAATTGGCATTCTATATTTCATCTATTCGATGACAAAACAATTAATGAAAAGTCCGAAAGTATTAGAATTGGAAGATGATGCGACGGAAGAAAAGTATGAGGAGTACATTGACAAGACGCTCGATTTATTAAAGAAAAATCCTCGTCTGGTCAATCTTGAAGTCGATGAGGAATTGCCGAAACAAGAACAAGTAGAGTTGTATTTTAAAGAATTAGATGAATTATCGATGCCTCTTATCAAGCAAAATGCAAATGCGATTTTCCTAAGTACGGCGATTTCACAAAATGGTTCCCTAGACAGCCTCGTTGTTCTATTCTCATTACTGAGAATGGTTTGGCAAATTGCGCGAATTTATGAAACACGCCCGTCCCTTGCCAGCTTAGCCAAGTTATATATGCAAGTGGCGAGTGTTGTGTTAATGGCGCGCACCATTGAAGATGCAGATTTAATTGAGTATCAATTAGAACCACTGATTACAACCATCGTTGGTGAAAGTATTGCCTCAGCCATCCCTGGTATGGTACCCATCGCTAATCTGGTTGTGAGTTCATTAATGGAAGGTGCTGTAAACTCATTCCTGACTATGCGTGTTGGTATTATTACCCAAGATTTCCTCGGACATATTCGCCCTACCGACAAACATAATATTCGTCGCTCTGCTTCATTGCAGTCAATGAAATTTATGGGATCAATTATTAAAGACAATAGTAAAGTGGTCGTTAAGACTGTTGGCAATGCTGTTCGTAAAGCAAGTGTTGGAACAGCTAAACGTTGGTTTAACTTTGGTGAAAGTAAATAGTGTTTCAAAATAAAAAGGATTGTTGCCAACGCATAGGCAACAATCCTTTTTTAACTAATCTTGTTTCATTCCATCTTTTGTATAACTAATCACGTTTTCATCACGATTCTCGGCGATTTCTTTGGCGCGCTCTATCGCGTCTGATTTTTTATCAAAGGTGTCACTCGCTCTTTCGGCGTCAACCGTCTTCACTTTCCACTGTTCATCTTCGTAAAAGACTTCAACATCATTATCTAACAAATCCGGATCGGCGCTACTTGTATCGTGGTCATCGTCTTTTTGTGGATTTGCTTCTTTCTCAAAGGCGTCGCGTTCGCTTTGGCTTGCATTGTTGTACCAATCTTTTCCCTCATTAATCGCAATCGGGATGGCACGGTCGTCTTCATAACCACTCTCTTCGAGGGCATTCGCAATGTCGATAATTTTCTTTCTCAACAACTGTTCAAAGTTTTTCAATGAGTCTGGGTAATCTTGCATATTCCAAGGCATTGTCACCACTCCTTCTCTTTTACCCCATTATACAACTCAAAATCGCACAATCCTATTAATTGCATTTGAATGTATTTCCCAACTATAATATATAGTAAAGGGGAGATTTATATGAAAATAGCTATTATTGGTGCAACAGGGAAAGCTGGAACAGAGTTATTCAAAGAAGCAACAGGACGTGACCACGAAGTCACTGCTGTAGTTCGAAACGCTGAAAAAGCCGCAGACCTTTTAGGTTCAGATGCGAATACAATTGTGAAAGATGCCTTTGATTTGACTCGTGATGATTTACAAGGCTTTGATGTGATTGTCAATGCGTTTGCGACTGCTCCTCAAACTGCATATTTACACGTTGATTTAGCTGCAAAATTGGTTCACTTATTCCGTGAAACAACGACCACTCGCCTGTTCTTTATTCTAGGTGCTGGTAGCTTACTTGATGAAAATGATGAGTTGTTTGTCGAAACGATTCGTCAAGATCCTAATTCATCTGCCTTTATTAATGTCCCAGAAGCGCAACTTCAAGAGTTAAACTTCTTACGTGATGTAAACGATGTAAAATGGGTTGGTGTATCTCCAGGGGCTCGACTTATTGAAGGTGAGCAAACAAATTACACGTCAGGAATCGACCATATCTTACAAAATGATAATGGCGAATCAATCACAACTTACAGTACGCTTGCGAAAGCAATTATAGATGAGGTTGAAGCACCTAAGTATCATAAACAACGATTCACAGTTATTAATAAATAAATATAGAAATAACCGCCTTGAGGCTAGACCACAAGGCGGTTTTTAATTTGTGTTATAAAGCTTCTAACTTCTCCATCAGTAACAAACTTCCGAGTAAATTTGACGGAATTCCTTGATTCATCGCAACATTGGATAGAACGACAACACCAACACCTTCCGCTTTATTAAAGCCAATGTAAGAGGTGTAACCACCGGTTCCTCCGTCATGCCAAATAATATCCTCCTCTTGATTGAGCATCCATTGATAAGCAACGGCATCAATTCGAATTCCTAAATCGCCATTGTCACCTGAAGTGGCATTCACTTCTCTGAGTGGATCATGAGACGCTTGAATTTCAGCATTCGCTTCTGAAAGTTGCAAGTCCAAGTAACTTAACATGTCCTCGATGTTTGATATTAAAGCCCCTGCCGGGACATATGCTTCCGTGTCTTTTGACCAGCACCAGTTATTTCCTAATGTCGTTTCTTCCTCAAATAAATACGTCTCTTCTAGTCTTAAGTCTTCACTTAGATAATTTTCCAGTAACACAGCATAATTTTCCTCGTAAATACTTTCCAAGACCAGTCCTAATACACCGGCATTAAAATTCGAATATTGAAAAGCTTGCTCGCCTACTTTTGTCGTATTTTCAGCAACTTCTTCAAGCATCATCTCGCGGGTCACACCATGATATGGGTTAGCGCCTTGTGTTAAATTATCAATGATGATTTCATTTTCAAAGAAAGTGGGGTATCCGGATGTATGAGTCAGTAATTGTCGGATGGTTGGGTAGTCAGTATCTTCCGGTAGGTTTAAATACTCACTGATTGAGTCGTCGATGTTTAATAAACCCTCTTCAACCGCGCGAGCAACTAAAGTACCGGTAAAAGTTTTAGTGATCGAGCCGACTTCATAAGCATGTATTGGCTTTGACTCATCTATACCCTCCTTTGTATAAACTTGAAAGTCTGTTTGACCCTTTTCTATATAACCGATGGTAATAATAGCGTCGTCACTGGCATTTACGGCTTCTTCAATCACACTATCAAAGCTCGGTCGGTCTTGAGAAAGGCTAGGCACTGTTATTAATGCAGAAAGCAGAACGATAGTGGCTAGTCCCCATTTGATGAACCGTCGGTTTAATTTCATTATAATAAACTCCTCTAATTTAAGTCATTGAATCTGTCATCTATTATACTGAAACATCTTAGTATTATAACCCTTTTTGCATAAAAAAAGATTCCTGTACTGTGACAGAAATCTGAGTATTTATATTAGTCTAAGTAATTAGTTTTCGTTGAATCTAACCAAGCATAACCTAAGCCCATGATGAGTCCTCCGCCGATATAGTTAGCAACAAAGACGAGTAACCAATGCATGATAACATTACCGAATGTGAAACTGTCAATAACACCTGGATTTGTGAACATAACTAATGAGAATCCACCAAAGTTTGCAATCACGTGTTCGAAGCCAAAATAACAAAAGATAAAAATAATTGCTACGACAAATAAAATTTTAGCGCTTGTTTCCTTAATTCGAACCGATCCAATAATGGCAATATTCACTAGAATATTCGCGATGATTCCGTCGAAAAACATGGCTCCGTATGGTTTGGCTAGCTTTTTTTCAATCGCATTATACATATAATGTGTTGCCTCTAAATTGCTAAATAAAGTGGTGCGACTCAACATAAAAGCAATTGCCATACTCCCCAGTAAATTAAATAACGTACACACTAGCAAAATACCCACTGCAGACCGCGCTGGAATCGCTTTGCGGTATGTGGCATTTGTTAAAAACATCATATTAGATGTGGCTAATTCTCCATTGAGTAAGATAATCGTCACTAAGCCCCATGGGAAAAGAAGCGCATAAATGGCCCGACCAATGACTGGATCAATGCCACTAAAGTGGTTGGCAGCAATAAAGGCCACCGCTGATCCTAAGGTCAAATACATTCCTGCATACATCGCCCTCACAGCATATCTTAGAAATTCTGAACGATATAAAACCTCTTTTTTCTTAGCAACGTCATCGATATAATTATTCATCCTAATCTATCTCCCCCATAAATTTTACACTACTACTATAGCACATTTTTTATGAGATAGAAGCAATTCCATAAAAATTATTTATGAAAATTTCGAAATATTAAAAGCCACTGAGGACTTAATCACAGTTTCATATCCGTGATTCAAGTACCTAAATGACTTTCATAATATATATTAAACAATTGCAGCAACTGATTCTTCAACTTCTAAGTAGCCCATTTCAATGGCTTGTTGACGTAATTCATCTCTAAATTTTGGATGAGCAATATTAATTAATGCTTCTGTACGTTCAAAAACTGTCTTCCCTTTCAATTGTACTGCTCCATATTCTGTTACGACTGTATCAATATCATTTTTTGTCGTTGATACGGGTGATCCTGCGTGGAGAACTGGCACTATCGTTGAGATTGAATCATTCTTGGCTGTTGAATAAAGGCATATAATTCCTTTACCTGCCTTAGATAAGCGAACCCCTTTTGTAAAGTCAGATTGGCCACCTGTAGAAGAATAATAAGTATCTTGAACACGTTGAGAGTTACATTGTCCTAAGAAATCAACTTGAACACTTGAGTTAATAAAATACTTGCCAGTGACGGAAATTGTTTAGAAACGATTTGAATTACTTTTATAAAGGTGTAAAAATCCTCTGTCTCTGATTCTTGAGAAAGTAATAATCGAAAGATGTCACGCTTAAAGAAGTAATCAACATACTCTGTAGGAAATTCTTCCGTCGCATCATAATGCTTTGTTACTCGAGCTAACTCATCATTCGTGTATTGGGTAATTTCTTCTAATAAAGCATGAGACTCTTTCGACATTACACATTCTCCTTTTTTATGGTCGTTTAACGATTAAGGCAATCCCTTGCCCGCCACCGATACATAATGTAGCGAGCCCTGTTTTAGAATCACGTTTTATCATTTCGTGTAATAATGTCACAGTAATTCGTGCACCACTTGCCCCAATTGGGTGTCCTAGAGCGATTGAACCACCATTGACGTTGACAATATCTGTATCTAATTCTAATTCTTTAATCACACTTAATGCTTGTGCCGCGAAAGCTTCATTCGCTTCAATTAACTCAATGTCCTCTAAGCTCATATTTGCTTTAGCTAATACTCGGCGTGTAGCTGGGATTGGACCTGTCCCCATAATTTTTGGATCTACCCCGCCACTTGCGTAAGCGACGATTGAAGCTATTGGTGTTAAACCTAATGCTTCTGCTTTTTCTTTTGACATCAAAATAAGTATCGCAGCACCATCGTTGATTCCAGATGAATTACCTGCAGTAACAGATCCGTCTTTTGCGAAGGCTGGACGTAATTTCCCTAAAGATTCCATCGTTGATCCAAAACGTGGGAATTCATCAGTATCAACCATCACTGGTTCACCTTTACGTTGTGGAACGGCAATTGGAACGATTTCGTCTTTGAAACGTCCAGCTTTGATTGCTGCTTCTGCACGGTTTTGACTTGACACGGCTAACTCGTCTTCCATTTCACGAGTTAATCCAAATTTTTCTGCGACATTCTCAGCTGTCACACCCATATGGATATCATCAAAAGCGTCTATTAAACCATCTTTTAAGATAGTATCAACAATTTGACCGTCTCCCATACGTTTACCCCAACGTTGGTCGTTTAATACGTAGGGTGCTTGACTCATACTTTCTGTTCCACCCGCAATAACAACTTCATTGTCTCCGGCTAGGATTGATTGTGCTGCTAAAGCAACAGTTTTAAGTCCTGATCCGCACACTTTGTTCACTGTAAATGCAGGAACTTCTTTTGGAATACCTGATTTAATAGCGATTTGGCGCGCAACGTTTTGTCCTAATCCTCCACTAAGTACATTTCCTAAGATCACTTCGTTAATCTCTTGAGGGTCTAAGTTGATGTCTTTAATACTTTCTTTCACTACTTGTGTTGCTAAATCCACAGCAGAAACATTTTTGAATGCTCCCCCAAAGCTTCCGATTGGCGAACGACGTGCTGATACAATTACTACTTCTGTCATTTTGCTTCCTCCATTTTTATATATGTCTTAGTTTCATTTATTAAGCGTTTACAATTATAATTCTAATGCTTGCATCGATGAATTTCTAACATACTAAATTTATCGTTTCTATAAGCTCGACTTATATCTCATTTGAAGGGCTTATTGATACCCATTTTGTGTGTTGGGGTTTGTCGGGAAATTATAGTTTTCATAAAATTTTTGTATAGAAAATGTGGGATGGAGGTCAGTAGTTTGAGGTCATATAGTGTCACTTTTCGAGGATGTTCAATCACAAAAAAATAGCATCAGCAAGATCACCTCACCAACACTATCTTAAAATTAATTATTGTTCGTCTAACTTAAATTCATTACGCGACAGGTTGATAGAAGAAGTCGAGCATATTTTCAAGCAGGATTTCTTCAACGTCGCTATAAGGTTTTTTCTTAGATCGACATAATAAGACGTTAAATGGTACGAAATCATGGAAATGCTTCACCGCAAATTCAACGCTACTCAAGAAACGATCTACTGGCTTTGGTAGGATGGTTACGATTTCATTATTACGCGTCGCTTCGATTAAATAATCCCATGAAGCAGACGTAAACATCACATCATTGGGCACATTGTTTTCGGTTAATTTACTTTTTACTTGCAAATGCGTTGTAAAAGTATCATTAAATGTCGCTAAACTATAAGGCTTTAATTGCGACCAGTTCAACAAATCATCAGAAGCTAAAGGATGGTTCACATCCATAAAGGCTGTCATTTCATTAATGTCAATCACATGTTGTTCGAAACCTTTCAGGTCTAAGTTCGTCGGTTCAATTAAAAATGCGAAATCAAGATCGTTATTAATCAACATATGTCTGAGATCATTACAGCCACCTTCGGTAACTTCAATGCGGATGTCTGGATGTTCTAACACAAAGTTTGGTAAATACGTTGAAAAGTAAACTCGCAATATTAAAGATGGAATGCCTAGTCGAATGGTTCCTTTTTGTTTAGAAGCCTCTCTTCTCACTAGCTCTTCCATCTCTATACTTTTTTGCGTAATATCTTGAGCATAGCGATATATCTTTTCTCCACTTTCAGTGAGTTCATCTAATCGTCCATTTTTTCTTTTAAATAGTTCGACTTCTTCTTCTTTTTCAAAATTTGTAATGAATTGGCTCAAAGCTGATTGACTAATGTGAATCTTCTTTGCAGCTAATGATAAATTGCAACCACATTCGACAATATTTATGAAATAATTCATTTGATTTATATCCATTCTCATAAAAATTTCAAACTCCTTTTTGCTTACATAAGATAGGTTACTTCTTTTTTAATCGCTTGTAAACGCTTATTTTTAAAAATATCATAAGCTGAGCTAATACGATGTTTAATTATTAGTAATTAGTAATTCTTCTAAAGTGGTTATATTATAGACTTGTAAGCGTTTATATTCAAATTCATTTTTTAAAAAGGAGCATATTTTATGACTACAAAAGCAGATATCGTAAAGGAATTATATCCAGAAGATTTATATGGATATGCAGAGAAATTAACTGATGGCGAAATTGAAGTATTACAAGAAGTTCGTGAAGCTTTAGAAACTCACGTACGTCCTGTCATCGCTGAGTACTGGGAGAATGCCGATTTTCCATTTGAGGCATTTAAAAAAGTTAGTGATGTTGGAATTATAAATAATCCAAAGTTATATGTTGGCCGTGAAGGGAAACGTAAGCCAAGTGAATTATATACGGCTTTCTTATACTTAGAACTAGCTCGTTTCGATGCATCCATCGCAACTTTCTATACTGTTCATGGCGGCTTATGCTACAACACAATTTTAATCGGTGGAGACGACCGTCAAATCGAAGAATTCGCACCTAAGTTAGCTTCATTTGAATGGCAAGGTTGTTTTGGATTAACTGAACCGGATCACGGTTCAGATATTGCAGGTGGCTTAGCAACAACCGCTCGCCGTGAGGGAGACAACTGGATTCTTAATGGAGAAAAACGTTGGATTGGAGGTGCGGATACTGCGGATGTTATCCCAATTTTCGCACGTGACGTTGAAGATAACCGCATCAAATGTTTCATCGTTCGTAAAGGTGCCGAAGGTTATGAGGCTAACCCAATTCCACACAAAGGGTCTTTACGCGCAATCCGTAACGCACACATTAAATTAGAAGACGTTGTTGTGCCTGAAACAGACCGCTTAGCTAACATTAACGGCTTTGGTGATGTTGCGAAAATCTTAGTCTTCACTCGTGCAGATGTGTCTCATATCGCGACGGGTGTGACAGCAGGTGCTTTCATTTCAGCATTAAAATACGTTAAAGAACGCGACCAATTCGGAAGAAAATTAGGTGGCTTCCAATTAGTTCAAGAAAAATTAGCCCGTATGCAAGCAAACGTTGTTGCTAACATTGGCTACTCAGTGCGCTTAGCTGAAATACAAGAAACAGAACGTCCATCAATGTTAAATTCGTCTCTAGCAAAAATGCACAACTCACTGACAATGCGTGAAACTGTTGCAATGGCGCGTGAAGTTTGTGGTGGTAATGGTATTACCCTAGAATCTGAAGTAATGCGTTTCTTCACAGATGCAGAAGCTATCTACACTTACGAAGGAACTCATGAAGTGAATGCTTTAATCGTTGGCCGTGAGTTAACAGGTTTAGGTGCATTTACATAAAATTAAAAAAATGTGGGGTAAATATGAATAATAAAATATTCCGTTTAGAAGATTTAAAGATTGGAGACAAAATAGATTGTGGCTCTTATCAAATAAGTCGAGAGGAAATCATTGATTTTGCACAAAAATATGATCCTCAGTTTTATCACATTAATGAAGATAAAGCGAAGAACTACCCGTTTAAAGGTTTAATTGCAAGTGGTTGGCACACAGCATCTATTGCTATGGGGATTATAGTTCGATCATTAAACATTGAGCACGGTATGATTGGTTCGATGGTCAACCTATCTTGGCCAAATCCAACTCGACCGGATGATATTCTATACGTTAAAACTGAGATTCTGGATATCAAGCCTTCTAAATCAAAACCATATCAAGCAGTCGTAGAAGTAAACTGGATTGTAAAAAATCAAAAAGATGACATTCTTCTAAAAACAAAATCGACAACACTTATGTTCTATGAAAACCCCAGAAACCATTCGAAAAATCCTTAAGCAAAAAGTCCTAGAAGAGATCACTCTTTTCTAGGACTTTTTCTTTAGTTAATAATTTGGTAGGCGTTTGTATAAAGCATATTTAGTCAGACCACGTCTTGGGTAATCATTCATTGAACCTGATAATGTGTAACCTAATTTCTGATAGAAATCTAAGGCTTGATAACTCAAGGTTGATAAGGAAACAGTATGTACTCCAATCGATTCAGCATACTGCTCCATTTCCTTTAATAACCCTGTTCCAATTTGTTGACCACGATACGCTTTTTCTACAGCTAATGCATTCACATGCGCTGTCTCAAATTGTTTTGTAAAGGCGATGCCGCCTGCAAAACCAGATTCATTCACGGCTTCAATCGCATACAGTTTAGATTCTAAATTCTCATGTTCTGGATAATTTTCTAACGTATGCGCATCTATTAAGGTATCTATCTTCACAAGAGAGACCTCAGGAATTTGTGCTTGAGTGTATCTCATCGTCATAATTCATTCACCCTCCATTGAATTTGTACGCGTCGTTCAATTATTTGCCTTCAGCAAATTTTGTAATCAGTTCAATATAAATATCCACAAAGTTAAAATAAGCTTCCTTACTCACGTATTCATCGAGTTGATGGGCAGAACTTGTCTGACCTGGTCCAAAGACAACAAAGTGGAAGTCTTCGCCTTTATCAATCAGTAAATTCGACGCGTCTGTGACACCAGTCGTTGGTCCAACCAGTAGGTCTGTACCTAGTTTATCTTCCCCAATTTCTTTTGATAATGTCGCTAAAAGATTATCACCTGTCGTAATAATTGGTGGTAAATATAGTAACATCTCAAGAGAAAGTTCTGCTCCTGTCCCTTCATACTCTGCCAATACTTGATTGAAAATATCTCGCATTTGTTCGTTATCAAATTCTGTCACCGTTCTCGCATTGAAGTAAGCTTCGGCTTTGTCCGGTACTGAGTTAATTTGTGAGCCACCGTTGAACAATGTATTAGTTAAGACCGCTCTTTTTAGAAGATCTGCTAAATCTTTATTTCCTTCGGTGTCATCTTTAGACCCACCAAAATTTTCAATGACGGGAGTAAAATCAAAGCTTGAGAAATCAGTCTCTTGATTCACACTCTCAAATGTTCCAATGACGTGTTCAACAAAGCCCATTAATGGTTCAATCGCATTCTTACCAACTTTTGGCATGGAACTGTGAGCCGATTTCCCGCGAGAAGTTACTTTAAAGTTCATTGATCCTTTGTTGGCAATGTTTATGACATCACCTGTTGGTTCAGCAATAATCATTGCTTCAACGTCATCCATGTAGCCATTTTCACGTAAATATTTTGACCCGAGTTGCGTACTTTCCTCACCCGCAGTCACTAATAAGCGAAGCGTTCCTTGAGGTAAGGCTTCGGCTTCTTTGATTTCAATCATCGCAATGACAAGTGCTGCTAATCCTGCTTTCATATCCGCAGTCCCGCGTCCATATAGTTTATCGTCTTCTTCAGTTAAGACAAAGGGATCATATTTCCAATCAGCAGCGTCCCCTTCTGACACTACATCCATATGACCTGAAATTCCAATCAGGGGGCTACTGCTTCCGAATTCAGCCACTAAATTGGCGCGTCCTTCATCGACTTCAATCACTTCTGCTTCAATCTGATGTTTATTTAAGACGTCTTTTAAATAAGTTGCAACTTCGATTTCATTTCCATTAACTGATTTAATCGCAACTAAATCTTTTAATAGTGATATCTTATCTTCATTTGAAAAAATACTCATACATTCCACTCCTTAATATTTTCCTTAATTAGCGTACTGTGCGCGAGGTCCCCCAATGAATTTTGGTCGAGTTCTTAAAGCTGTGACATGGGCTGAGCCTAATCCCTTAATGCTTGGGCGCACGGGTACTTGGACATGTTTAACATGCATCCCAATTGCCGTATCTCCAATATCTAAACCAGCTTGTGCAACAATATGTTCAACGACAACTGGATCCGTAAAGTATTTAAAGGCTGCCACCGAGGCTGCACCTCCAGCATTTAAAGCTGGTACAACAAACACTTCGTCTAAGTCAGCTTGCTTTGCAAAGGCGCGTTCAACAACAAGCGCTCTGTTCAAATGCTCGCATCCTTGAACGGCTAAATTAATTTGATGCTGGTCTAAATACTCTTTCAGTGTTGAGACAATGAGTTCGCCGACTTCTTGACTGGAATTTTTCCCAATCATGCCTCCAACAACTTCACTTGTACTACACCCTAAAACAAAAGTATTCCCTGCTTGTAATTGGGCTGCCTCTAGTACATCTTCTACAATTTGAATTAAATCATTCGTTAACTTATCAGTGTTCATTTAATTACCTTCTTTTGCTGGATTAAAACTTGTTTTCTTAAGACCTTTTAACATGGCGATCGTGACTAAACTTCCAAAAACTGTCTGAACAAGATTCCCTGGAATTGACGCCATCGCTGCTGGCCAAGTATATAGTAACATGGTTGCTAAGAAGTAGCCGACAATCATGCTCGCACTTCCAAGTACTAAGCTCATACTTAGTTTAAAGGAACTTGTTAATTTTTGATATAAATATCCAACTAACAATCCTTGAATACCATGGATGATGATTGAGAATAAAGCCCATTGAGGTGCGCCAGTTAATATATCAATAAGTCCACCACTCAATGCCCCAACCCAAAAGCCACCTGCGGGACCAAGTAAGACTGCACTTAAATATATACCCGCCTCACATAATGTAACAAATCCGTTCATTGCTGGAACCGGAATAATCACTAATAGGGAAATAGCAGTCGTTAAAGCAGTTAACAACGCGATTTTAACTAAATTATTTGTTTTAAACATTCCCATTCACCTCACTTTGTATTCTATTATTATAATACAAATTTGACCCTTTTTATACGCTTATTAGAAATTAATTAGAAACAGTCGCTTTCATTGTTCGACTGATTGTATTATTTTGTTTTGATATTTTGGAGTGGTAAAATAAAGAAAACATTAGGAGTGTATATTGTGAAAAACATTATCCCATCATTATGGTTCTCAGATAACAATTGTGAAGAAGCGCTTAATTATTATGTTTCTATTTTTCCTAATTCAGAAGTCACGTCCATCGAATATTATCCGGATGAGTCTTTAAATGAACATTTTAAAGGCATGGCTGGCAAAGTTATTAATGCTGAATTTGTATTGAATGGCCAGAAATTTATTGGTCTAGATGGCGGTCCGTATTTCCGATTTAACGAAGCAATTTCATTTACGATTGCTTGCGAAGATCAGGAGGAGATTGACTACTACTGGTCAAAAATATCTCACGTTCCAGAAAGTGAGCAATGTGGTTGGGTTAAGGATGCGTACGGTCTTTCTTGGCAAATTATCCCGAGTCACTTAAATGAATTGCAACAAACTTACGCTCAAATTTAAACCTAGATGAATACGAAGAAAATTATTATAAGCAACTTGGAAGCAGCAGTTTTGGAAAACTAAATTTTATCACTGGAGGTAACTATGCAACATCATTTAACTATTCAAGAAGCTATTTTTACTTTATCAAATTTTAATAAACAAATTGACCAACTTACTTACCGTTTCCGCTCAAATTTCTTTGGACCGGTGAAAGTGGACGGTAAGCCAATTGCCCATGATGATAAAGCTAAATCGAATGAAGAAGAATTGGTAAAATACAAACAACTGATTACCGACATAAGCGCTTTGCGTCACGCCATTGCACAGGCAAATAATGAACTTATTGTAGAAAATCATAGTGTCACTTATCAGCTCGAATGGGTTCGTCAAACGCGTTTACTATTGACGCAACTTGAGAATTTAATTCAGCGCCAAGAAACACGCGTTGAGACGGGTGTTGGCGTGGTCGAATATAGTGCTTATAATGAGTCATCGATTCGCGAAGACATTGACCGACTTACGAAAGAAGTTAATAAAATTTCTTCTTTAATCGATCAATCGAATGCAAACTCTATGATTTCAATTGATTTACTCACTGAGATTTAACACTTTTGGTAGAGTCTTTGTGTACTTAAAACTAGATTGAACGGTTGCGACTGACGATTAATTTAATATTACGATTAAAGTTTAACGATTAAAAACCACTGCAGCTGATAAATATAAAGACTCGATGGATTGTTTACGCAATCAAAAACTTTTTGCCGGCAGAAGTTTTGCCTTTACACGCTGGTTTATTTCTATTTTTTCAAAAGTAAAGAGGTGAAACGATGAAAAAAGTCATATTTCATGCTCACGAATTAGAGGATTGGTCAAAAGTTATTGCTAGTGCTAGAAATGCCTTAGCTGATTTAGTTAACGTTGATATAGTTATTCTTGGAAACGGACCTGCCGTTCAAATTGTTAGTCACCCTGATATTGCTTCGAAAGCTGAGCCTTTGTTAGAAAAAGGTGTTACTTTCGAGTTATGCGGACATGCTTTGGCTGCACAAGAATTAACACAAGAACAAGCAGAAGCTATTCACTTTACATACGTCCCAAGTGGCGTGGTTGAACTGATTGCCCGCCAAGAAGACGGCTATGCATATATACGCGCATAAATAACAGCCCACCCTATTCAGTATTGATACTGAGTGAGGTGGGCTGGTTTTTTGGGATTGGTTGTTGGATTCGTGTCCCTGAGATTTTTTCAGGGACACGAATTCACCCACTTTACAAATTATAAAACCTAACCTCTCCTAAATATATGAAACGAACTTAATAAAACGTTTAGTACTGGGATTCCGTACTCTAAAATATAACTCATGATACGGTAAAATCGAGTATAAATTTTCATTAGCATTTTTCATTATAAACGGACAATGCATACAAAATATACAATGATAAATTGAATAAGACTAAGTTATATAATACAAGCATAACTAAAGCCACTGTCCATTGATTATCAGCTGAAATTAAGACCGTTAAATAACAAATGTAAGACAATGCACTTGTGAACTCTGCCCAACTAGACACTACGCCTATTACAAATAAATGAACAGCTGACAAATTCTTTGACGCAGGATCTATTTCCTTATCCTTAATCTCTGCTTTATTATTTCTCGCTGAAAAATAGTGATAAAACGATAAATGATTAGCATCACACCTAGAACATTTAGTGTAAGCGGGATTAAAAATGGGTAGTTCGTCTGCGCTGATTCAAATTAATTTCGGATAATTTGAGCAATACCAAAGTAAAATAACAGCCCAAAAATATAAGTCAAGATTGAATGCTTTCTTTTCGCGGTAGATTGTAATACAAACTGTTGTGAAATAGCAATTGGATTTAAACTTTCAACCAAACCAGTACCAATCCTAATACCTAATAATGATAAAAACATATTCCTTCCTCCTTAAAAAACAAAAAAGAATAGGCATCCAATTATGTACACGTTGGCCTACGTACAAAAATGAATGTCTATCCGACGATATTTTTATATTATTTTATTTCATTCTACTTTAGCACATCAATTCCTTGAGTCAAATATATTTTCGTCTTATAAGCCACTGTAGTCATGATTGATGACATCAATGTATTTAAACTGACCTTCATGGTATTGAAAGTCCAAAGCTGAGCAATTAGTGGCGAATCAGAAGCACCTTGGATCACACCTCGTAAGTTGAATAATGTCTGCCCATGTCGCATCATATAGATTGTTTGTCCCATTACAACAGCTCCTTCCATTCTCCTTCAAATATTATATTAAAATAACCTCTTGAAGTATAAAATAATACTCCATGAGGCTCCAAACTTGTTTAATTCGACTCCATCAACTCATCTACATACTCAACCACCTCGGGTTGTTTTGCTTCAATCTCTTTAATTTTTTCGGCAAATTGTGGTAAGTGTTCTTTGTGCGCGTAAAGTAATTCATCCAACACACGTTTGGCTGTATTTCCTGCTGGTACTAAAGGATTGATCGTAAAGGCGTGTAAAGCTGCACCGTAGTTACCCTCAACCGCAGCACGAATGACTGTCTCCTCCATTCCTTTCATCAACTGTAACATTCCTCTAGCTGCTGGCATGAAGCTTCCCCAGTTGTAAGGCATGGCTCCGTGAGAGGTAATTTCCGCTGATACTTCAATAATTGAATTATACGGTAAATCAGCAATTGCACCTTTGTTCTGTGTCGAGACAACCATTTGAGTGCGTTTGTCATTATAGATTGACGCAATCACTTCACAAGCCGCGTCACTATAATACGTTCCCCCACGTTGTGTTAATTCTTCCGGTTTGTAATCTAGTTCAGGATTTTTATACAGTTCGAACAAGCTTCTTTCTGTTTCTTTCACTACTTGCGCACGCGTTTCCCCATTTTTAAATTCTTCAATTGAATGCTCTAACATAATATCTTCAGAATAGTAGTAATGGTGGTAACCGCAAGGTAGTAGTCCCAAGTCTTGAATTTGATCGACATTATAACCTGCGTCGTGAATATTTTTTAGTGCGCTTTCAGGTGCATCCTCATCCTCTTTGTATAACAAATCGATGACTTCTTTTGTGCGCTCATTCCCAGCTTTATCCCAAACCCGGTGCCAATGAAAATGATTAATCCCAGCAAATTGAAAATTTAATTCTGCTTGTTCCACATTTAATTTCTCAGAAACATCCATACAGTGAGTAATCGGAACATTACATAAACCAATCGTGCGTTTCCAACCGAATTCATTAATCGCTGCTTCCGTTACCATCCCAGCTGGATTGGTGAAGTTGATTAACCAAGCATTTGGGCATTGTTGTCGCATATCTTCAATAATTGAACCAATCACAGGAATTGTACGCATCGCCTTAAGCATCCCACCGGCTCCATTTGTTTCTTGTCCTAAAATACCGTGTGACAATGGAATCCGTTCATCTTTCACACGCGCATCCAGTAGCCCTACACGAAATTGTGTCGTCACAAAGTTTGCATCTTTTAAGGCATTGAAACGGTCTAAAGTTAATGTCACTTTCCAGTCTAATCCGGCCGCTTTAATCATTCGCTTAGCCATTTCGCCAACGATATTCAGTTTTTCCTGCCCCGCCTCGATATCCACCAGTACGATTTCTTCGATTGGCAATTCATCTTTTCGTTTAATATAACCTTCAATGAGTTCAGGCGTATAGCTTGATCCGCCACCGATTGTTACAATTTTAATCCCTTTAGCCATAAAAAATATAGCCTCCTCTATTTGTTTGTAAGGTTAGCTTAACCCTGCAAGTAAACCTTTACAACAGCGTGAGGTCAAGTAGTATGCCTCGTCACAAATCAATGGTCTTTTCACATTTTCCTTGTGTAAGGGTGACACAAAATATACTAAATGTTGTGAAAATCACTCAATTCCTATATGATTAAATAAAATGAAGTTAGGAGACTATCATGCTAATTATCGAACAAATGAAGTCTGAACATTTTTCTGATGCCGAACAAACCTTAGTCGACTACATGACCGAAAACCCACAGTTACTGGAAAACATGACCACCACTGCTCTAGCTCAAATAACACACGCGAACCCGACAAGTTTAATTCGTGTAGCGAAAAAGCTCGGCTTTAAAGGTTGGACCGACCTAAAAGATGCCTATTTAAAGGAATGGCACTATTTAAATAGTAATTATAATTCCATTGACGCAAACCTCCCATTTGAAAAGCAAGATAACTTACTTTCTATAGCCAATAAGCTAGCCACCCTTGAGCACAATACGATTCAAGATACGCTTTCTTTATTAGATTATCAAAACTTAATGCGAGCTCAAGAAAAATTATTGAAAGCCAAAGAAATTAAAATTTTCGGAAGTCATACAAATGCAATGATTTCACAAGATTTTGTCACTAAAATGCGCCGAATTAATCGAAACGTGTCGATTGCATCGACGTATCACTACATTGATTACGAAGCTTACCATTCAACGGAAGACACGTGCGCCATCGTCATTTCCTATACGGGAGAGAATGATATTATGCTAAAATGCATTGACATGTTGCGTGAACGCGGCTCATCCATTATTAGTCTGACAAGTATTGGCGACAATACGATTTCTAATTTGAGTGACGTTACTTTACATATTACAACACGGGAAAAGCTCTATTCAAAGATTGCGAATTTTACTTCCAACACATCAATTATTTACTTATTAAATTTACTTTATGCAATGGTATTTACACACGATTATGACGTCAACTTAGAACATATTATTGAGGTCGGGCAAATTTTTGATTCGCGTCGCATTAGTTCTGACATTATGCGAGAAAATAAGACTCAGTAACGGAGCCGAAATTCGGTCGTTACTGAGTTTTTTTAATTTAATATTTTCTGAGCTAATAATAGACAACCTGTTATTCCAGCGTTATCTCCTAAACCAGGTGTTTGAACGTACTCGGCCATCGGTGGTAAAGCTAAGTAGCCGGCCATTAATTCTTCTAATTTTGCTTGAATCATAGGTAGTAGATGGGCTTGCTTCATTACGCCTCCACCTAAGATAATTCGCTCCGGTGATAAGACTAGCGAATAATTCATCAAGGCTTGAGCTAAATAATAAGCCGTGAACTCCCATGCTTTATGGTCTTTAGGTAAATCAATCCCTTTTTTACCAAATCGCTTCTCGATAGCAGATCCACTTGCGAGTCCTTCTAAACAGTCACCGTGATAAGGACACGAGCCCTCTCCCGTATCTTCAGGATGTCTTTGAACTTTGATGTGCCCCATTTCCGGATGAGAATACCCATTGAAAATGCCGCCATTAATGACCGCGCCCCCTCCAACTCCTGTACCAATCGTTAAATACAAACTGTTTGGAATATCTCTGCTAGCTCCTAATTTGTACTCGCCATAAGCTGCCGCATTCACATCGGTCGTCCAGTAAATGGGTTTACCAAACGCTTTTTTCAAATAGCCTACAAAATCAAATTGGTTCCAACCTGGTTTAGGTGTAGACGTAATGTAACCATATGTTTCTGAAGCTGGATTGACGTCAATCGGACCAAAAGACCCAATCCCAAAGCTGTCGACGTCGTATTTTCCAAAAAAATCTACTACGGCTTCCATGGTTTCTTCCGGAACCGTTGTGGGAATCGACAGTCGTTCAATAATATTTAATGCGTTATCTGAAACAGCGCAGACAAATTTAGTGCCACCTGCTTCAATTGCTCCTAGTAATGTCATATTTAATCACTCCTATTTGAATTAATAAACTGGGTTTGATGCGATTAAGGTTAAGTTGCTCCCTTTTATTTGGATGTCAGATGCTGAAGCTGGCGTTACAAAGGAATCTCCTTTGGTTAGTGGGTAGGTTTTTCCATTCACAATGAGTTCCCCACTTCCTTCAATCACCGTTGCTAAATAAACAGCGTTAGTGACAGGAATTTCTAAGTCGCCTGTCGCATCCCATTTAAAGACTTTAAAGTAATCATTCGTTAGAAAATGCGTCATTGCGCCACCCTCTTGTTGGCTCACATCTGCCACTTGTTCAGGGTCTTGATGAGGAATCAGCGACACATCAATAGATTGTTGGATATGTAAATTACGTTGCTTCCCTTGATTGTCAGTACGATCGTAATCATACACGCGGTAAGTGGTGTCTGAACTTTGTTGCGTTTCTAATATCATGACACCCCCACCAATGGCGTGAATCGTTCCATGTGGCACATAATAAAATTCGCCCGGCGTCACTGGCACTCGGCGCAGTAACTCGTCCCAGCGCCCTTCTTCAACCAATTGCTGGAACTCTTCTTTGGACTCCGCATTATGTCCATAAACGATTTGCGCACCAGGCTCAGCATCGATAATATACCAACACTCCGTCTTACCTAATTCACCTTCGTGCTCTTTTCCGTAAATATCATCTGGATGCACTTGAACAGATAAGTCTTCTTTCGCGTCCAGTATCTTTACTAATAATGGAAAGACATCATCATTTAATTCGCCAAAGAACTCACGGTGCTCTTCGTAAAATTGATCAAAGGCCATACCTTTAAATTCATCCGGCGATTCAATGGTCGAAACACCATTTGGATGCGCACTAATTGACCAGGCTTCACCAATACGGTCGCTTGGTAAATCGAAGTTAAATTCGCTTTTTAACTTATTGCCACCCCAAATTTTCTCTTGTAAAACTGGTTTTAAAAAAATTGGCTCCACTAAAACAGCTCCATTCTCATTAATTATATTTGGATTTCGAATACGCTCTCATCTGCTAATATTATCATAATAGTTGTTGAGTTGAAAATATTTACTGGATAAGATGTTTAATTAATTTCCCCTATGCTGGCGGAAGCAGGTCTTGAGATTTAGGTCTGGCTCAAGCCAAATGGCAATTTCATTTGGCTTGAGTTCGGGCAACTAAAGACAAACCACTACTCCATTTGGCTTGAGTTGCATTTTCAAAAAAAGAGAACCATAATTTTCTCAAATTACGGTTCTCTATGTAATCTCTAATTCATCTCTACAATTGTTCGACCAACGTGTGAACCTTCTTTTAAGGCGGTGATTGTTTCAGAAACGTCATCTAGTTTAATTGTTTTCGCGTTTAAATTATCAACAACATTCCATGAATCCGCCAAGTTGTTCCAGATTATTTCGCGTTCTTCTTGAGAAGCGTTGACTGAGTTGATCCCTAGTAAGTTAATGCCTCTGAGAATTAATGGCAAGACGGTTGTTTCTAATTTTACTCCCGCCGCATTTCCGCATAAACTCATGCTTCCCTTTTCTTGAATTTGCGAGATGAGAGTTGCGGCAACATCGCCTCCGACGGTGTCTAAGACGTAGTCGTATTTTTGAGAAGCAAGGGCTTTTTTCTCGCCAATATCATCTGCCCATAAGATTTGATGCGCGCCAATATCTTTAACAACTTTTTCCTGATAGTCTTTACGGATCATTGCTGTAACGTTTTGGTAGCCGGCTTTGACTAGGATGGCTAAGGCAATACTCCCTACGCCACCGGAAGCTCCAGTGACTAAAATTCGTTGATCCAATTTCGGATCCATACCATGCTGTTCAAGTGCTCGAACAGATTGGGCTGCTGTGAAACCAGCTGTCCCATAAGTCATAGCATCTTTTAAAGTTAGATTTTCTGGCACCGGAATGATCCATTCAGAAGGCACTTGAGCATATTGGGCTAGGCCACCCGTGTGATTCACACCTAAATCGTATCCTGTAATCAGTACTTCTTGTCCAACTTCAAAAGATTCATCTGTCGTTTTAACAATTTCTCCACTTAAGTCAATCCCTGGAATCATTGGGTAGCGACGAATCACGCCACCATTTGCTTGAGTAGCTAACATATCTTTATAATTCAGTGATGAATAGTGAACTTTGATTAAAACTGAACCTTCGTCTAAATTTTCTTGCTTTATTGATTCAACTTCATAACTTACGTCGTCGTTTTCTTTTCGTACAACGAGTGCTTTAAATAAATCCAATTTCATTCTCCTTTTATTCGGTGACTATTATTTTTTCTTGAGCAATATCACGAATTTGATAGAATAACTCTCTCACATCTTTATCCTCAACCTGATCAGCAAAGTCTGTTAATAAGTCGTAATTCACATGCACATCAGTCACTTCACCAAACTTATCTTGAATGGCTTCGGCTGCTTTTTTATACGGTTTAGTTTTTTTGGATGTTATATTTTTATAGTATTTTGCTGCATAGCGATTTTTCTTAGCATCTTTTCGAATATCATGAACCGTTTCATAATCTTCGAGATCCACTTCTTCATACGCTTTTTGCAATTTATCATTCTTTTTCTCTAAGCGTTTAGCAACATATTTATCCCAATCAAAATCTTTATCCAACTCTAATTCTTCAAGCGTTTCTTTAGTGGTTGTTAACGCGTCTTTGACTAGTTCAACATTCGTCACGTTAAATATGCGACGCATTTCTTTCCGGCGTTCTTTGCCTAATAAATTAAACGCATCATAAAAATACTCACTTAAATCTGGTTGTTCTAAAGCAACTTCTTCAGTAAATTCAGTCAATACATCGAGTTCGCGAATAGGTCCAAATACTTGCGCTGCTTCGCGAAGCGGCGCATTCATTGAATCATACGTCTCTTCACCGATAATCGGTTTGATAAAGTTCAATAAACCACGCAATTCTCTTATGCTCACTCGCAAATCATGTGCTATATCGCTATCAAAAGGATTATTAGAAAAATCCACGTACCGCGCTTCAATGATACTCAGTCGCTCCAGCAAAATATTTTTTACTTTTTTGTCATTCGATTCACCTCTCACTCTTTTTTTAAAATTGTTTTTCGATATCTTAAGTATAGCACTTACATCCGCAGAGCTAAAACAATATACTGTGCACAGGTGTTGTGTGGATATGTTGATAAAATGAAAAGTTATTTGCAAATTATGAACATGTGCATAAGTATTTTGATTAAAAAAATTCGCTTGTGCCATATAATTATACACAAACGAACTTAAGTAATTAAATTTCTTCAAAAATGACCGCACAACGGCCTTTTTCATCCATATCACTGACTTTTATAATTGTTAAACCTTTTTTATTCGCGTAATCGGCAATTTCTTGGTACAGCTTTGTCATTTGTGTTTTAAACACGCCACCATTCGCATCAAAATCTTCTACAATATATTTCCTTGCCATCCTTTGCCTCCTCAGTTTATTTGTTACTGCTATTTTAACACAAATACTATGGTACAATCTTTTATCACGCTTTTCTGAGAAAGTATTTTAAATCAATTCTTATTTTCTTGGCATAATCTTGTCACAATTAAATATCATCCTTAAGACTGATATCCGAATCAATCCTTAGCGTTATAATGTATATAGTCAAGAAAGGGTGTGTATTAATGAAAGCAAATAAAACTTCAAAAACAACTTTAGGTAAATTTGTCAAAGCCTTATTCAAAAAAGAAACACCACTATATATTAAAGGTATGGTCGGTGTCGCCCTAGCCTATACGATCTTCCCCGTGGATGTCCTGCCAGATATCTTTGGTCCCTTAGGTTTTGTTGACGACGCGGCAGTAATTGGTGTCTTAACTACGGTTGCGATGACTTTATTTGATAATTTCTATGAAAAACAAACTGGAGTGTCGAAAGTCGACCCTCAACACAATATTAAATATGCAGAAGTCGTGAATGACTAAATTCAATTATAATAAAAACGAGTATCGCTTGCTGTTTGCATGACAGTGGCTATACTCGTTTTTTATTATTTAATTTTCCAAACTAAGATGGACTATATATGTTGTAAGGTTCTATTCTTAACCTTTATATAAAAACTTAGTGGCGTAAATACAAGCACTAAAATAATTCGTACGTATTTTTCAATCATTTCGTTAATCATCGAAAGTGCATTTAATGCAGACATTATGGCGATACCAATTGTAAAAAAAACACCGATTAAAATACCTGTTCCAAGCAATCAAGTTAAATGTGGTATATAAACACCAACATTATCTTCACCCGCTACGATGGTGATGAAGAATGTATGGGTTTGAATTTTATTAAATCGTTCAATGACCATTTCAAACTCCAGTGATATGAATTAAAACCGCTCTCGGTAAATCGGCATCGACATACAACGCGGTCCGCCTCGACCACGGACTAATTCACTTCCTTGGATTTTATGTAATTTAATTCCTGCTTCTTCAAGCAAGGCATTTGTAACTGGATTACGGTCGTAAACAATTAACTCGCCTGGTGCAATCGCCAATGTATTGGCCCCGTCATTCCACTGCTCACGCGCCGCAGCTACTGGGTCTTCACCCCCACAACGAATAAGTGTTACTTTCTCAATGTTGAGAGCTGCTTCTAATATCTCTTCTAATGGAGCGGTTTCCTCTTCGATTTTCACTTCGCCGTCTTGACTTGTAATCGTATACACTTTTAATTGGTCTTCTATTTCAGGATGAATCGTGAATTTATCGTAATCAACCATCGTAAAAACTGTATCTAAATGCATGAACTTTCGGTTACTTCCAATGAGAAAAGCCAGCACTTGGCTGTAATCTGTATCTTCAAAGACATTTTTTGCAAGCTTCTCAATAGAACGCGCGTCCGTTCTCTGCGAAATCCCAATCGCTAAGACATCCTCAGATAGCACTAAGATATCTCCACCTTCAATATAAGTCGATTCATCTCGGAAATAATACAAAGGGACGGAGTTATCTTTGACAACTGGATGATATTGGAAGATATACTTTCCATATATTGTTTCTCGTTTGCGCGTCTCAGAATACATATGATTCAAAGAAATTCCTTGCCCGATTGTCGCGAAAGGGTCCCGAGTAAAGTATAAACTCGGCATCGGATTAATTAACAAAGGATAATCTCTATCCAAAGTATCAATCAAAGTTGTACCTTCTTCAACCTTGACTTCATCTTTTCTAAATCCTGTCATTGTCTTGAGTATCAGCTCGTAAGAATCTTCAATCGCTGTCAGCTTTTCTTTAACAGCATGGTAATGAGCACCCGGTTCTAAGCCTGATTCACTCAACCATTCCTCAATAAATTCTTCTCTCACATTCCCATTGTCAATAGCTTCTGCAGCTAATTTCTCTAAGTAAAGTACTTCGACGCCATTCTCTTTTAATACTTGAGCAAATGCATCATGTTCTTTTTGCGCCGCCTCCAAATAAGGTATGTCATCAAATAGTAACGCTTCAAGATTAGCTGGAATTAAATTTTCTAATTCAATACTTGGGCGATGTAATATTACTCGTTTCAACCGACCAATTTCTGAATATACTTGAATTAGCATGCTTGTCTTATCAGTCATCGTCTCTTCCTCTCTCAATGCTATATCGCTATCTTACCAGTTTGATGAAAGAGAGAGAAATGATTCAACTATCACTTAAATTAAAATCAATTCCACGATAAAAACAAGCATACAACTTGTGACTGCCACTTGAATTAAATTAGCGCCTCGCCAAGACATTAAAATGGCACCAACTAATGCTGCCAGTCCAGATAGAGGTGTCTGCGTCACTTGTAAAATAGCTGGGAAAGTCATAACTGATAAAGTAACATATGGAACATAATACAAAAACGACCGAATAAATGAGTGTTTAATTTGCCCTCTAGCTAAAGTCATTGGAATGACTCGCATCATATACAGTACTGCTCCACTGAGGAGTAGATAAAAATACACGCTATTCATCATGGATCACCTCATCTTCAATCGGATATCTAATTGCTGCAACACTTGCGATAATTACTGTCAAAACGATCGTCACGATTCCAGACGAAAAACGTTCCACAAGACCAATAACATCAGCAGTAAAACTCGCTACATAAGAAACAACAACGAAAAAAGCAATCGTCCGATTCACTTTTGCTGAAGGAATAACCGCAGCAATGAACATCCCATACAAAGCCACACTTAACGCACTCACTATACTCAACGGGAGTATATTTCCAGCGATGACACCAATAAAATTCCCAATCGCCCACCATAATAGTGATGTCATCGTTCCATAGTAGTAGTAAGGTTGAACGAATTTATTATCCGCTATTGATAGTCCGAATAACTCATCAGTTATACCTAGGCTAATTAAGAAGCGGTGTCCCATTGGGCTTTCTGGATGAACACGTTGGCTCAATGCCAAACTCATTAAGATGTAACGAGCATTCACAACAAGCGTGACTAATACCACTTCCACAAAAGGTGCATTCGACTCAAACAAGCTATACACAGCATATTGCCCAGCCGACGCATTTAGTAATAAAGCACTTAAGAATCCTTGTAATGGAGTAAGGCCAGCATTTCTCGCCGCAATCCCTAATGTAAAAGCCACCGAAAAATACCCAATGGCTAAAGGAATCGAATCCTTTAAACCATCTTTAAAATAATCAACATTTCGTTTCACACTCTCACCCTACCTATCTCAATCAATTTGATTGTCATATTGGTATTATATTATAGTTGGGTTAAAAAGCTAGCTAGCATTTAAAAGAGTTTGATTGTTTGGTTTGATTAAGGCGGTTAACTACCATATGGATTCTGGTATGGGAGGATAGACTTCGTTAACTAACATTTGTACATTCACAGTATATTAAATTGAGTGGAATAAATAAGTAAGTAAGGCCAATTGCCTCGCACTATGATTGCGAAGAATTCTAGGACTCGTTCAGAAAGATAAGATTAGTGTGAAGTGACCCGCATACAGAAATTAGTTTGTCCCGAATACACCAATCTATTTTTCTAAAATAAAAGAAGCCAGACAATTAGTCTTGGCTCCCAACAGCTCTTATTAATATGCAATAATACCGCTGACTGCTAATACTGCTTTACTTACCAATGATTCTAAATCAGCTTTTTCATCCAACGTATGCGCGCCAGACCCAATAATCCCCATACTACATAAGGTCGGCACTCCAGCTACAACCCCAAGTGATGCATCACTCACGCCTTCACTTTTATTTTTTATTAAATCTCCATAACCACAATCAGATCCAATTCTTATAAAATGATCTGCAAATTGTGCGACTGCCGGTGTAAATTCCATCGCGTCTAGATAAGATTCTATCTCGTAACGTGCAGTTGTGTCTTGAATGTGTGAATTACCGACTGCTTCTTCAAGGTCTCTGATTATTTCATCTTTGGTTGTTTGATTAGAAAAACGCGCAGCGATATTGGCTTTAGCGTGAGCGGGAATTGTATTGGTACTCACGCCGCCTTCAATCAGCCCGCAGTTAATCAGTTTGCCGCGCTGGATATCAGTTTTAGATTCCAACTCAATTATTTTATAGGCTAATTCAACGATAGCACTTCGTCCGGTAGCAGCACCGCCCCCTGAGTGGGCACCGATCCCCTCCACTTCTATCGTGACCATCGCTCCACCTTTTCGACTTACTCCGATATGTTCGCGCTCTGTAGCGGGTTCAAAATTCAACATCATGCTTGCACCAGTCAACTCTTCTAACATGACCTCACGCGTATTTGAATTGCGGTGCAATGTTTCCTCGTCTCCTATAAACAACATCTTGATTGGATGTTTCTTATAACCTAGATGAATTAATGCTTTCAATGTATAAAGGGCAATTACTAATCCACCTTTCATATCCGCAATGCCAGCACCTTTAGCAAAGCGGTCGTCCACCATTCGAAAACCATGCTCACTTAAAACCCCTGGTTGAAATACCGTATCCATGTGTCCACTTAATACAATTGGTGCGTCGTTTTCAACATCTTCAGGTGTATAAATACTGACAATCGTACTACCAGCATACTCCATCTCAACCGTGCGAGACACTAGCCCAAGTTGATCAAATTCTTGCTTAAAAATTTCTATAATGGCGTCAACACCTTCAGGTTGATCCGGCCCACTTTCAATATTAACGAGTTGTTTAAGCAGCGACACCATCTCTTCATGCTGCGCTGTCAAATAGTCTGTAATTTGTTTGTATAGTGTTTTCATTGAACTGCTCCTATTCTACATAAACATCTTTAAGCTGAATCACACCAATCGTATCCATCTCCATATTATGTACGTTACCTCCAACGACAAATGCATTTGTATAAAAATACAAAGGAACAATAGGCATGGCATCAACAAAAAGCGCTTCTGCTTCTAATAATAAGTCTTCTCGTTTTTCTAAATCGGTTTCTACTCTTGCTTTTTCGACTAGTTGTTGATAATTCTCATCTTCCCAGCCGGTATGATTACGTCCATTGTTTGTCGAATAATATTGCTCTAAAAATGATGCGATATCAGAATATTCATAACCTTCTCCGCGTCGACCTAATTGGTAATTCAATTCACTCATATTAGATAAATGAACTTGAAATTCTGTCGTCTCTATCTCAACGTTGATACCTAACTCTTCTTTCCATCCAGCTTGAACAAATTGTGCGACCGCTGAATGTTCTTCGCTGACATTGGTTGACATCGAAAGTTGTAATTCACTTGGTTCACTTAAACCTAACTCTTCTAATCCTTTTTCTAGATGATTACGCGCTTGATCATAGTCAGCATCCTCAATATATGCTACATCTTGAGTCGCGTTTGTTGCGGTCGGCCCAACAATTCGCAATGCTGCTGTTTGATTTGCTTTTGTCACATTAGCAATTAGCCCTTGTCGGTCCACGGCCAAGGCGAGCGCTTTTCGAATATTAACATTCGATAAATGAGGGTCATTTGTATTCATTGCATAATTATAAAAAGCTGCCATATCTGACATGTTTAAATCACCTGATTCTTTATGTATATCAATCATCTCAGGTGAAATCGTATGGAAAGGCATCCCTAAGTAATCTAAGTCACCGTTTAAATACATCGTATTAGCCGTCGCCATAGATTCCACGACTTGAACATATACCTTATCAAGTCGAACCGTATCACTGTCCCAGTAATTTGGATTCTTCTCAATCGTGTAATCACTTTGATGATTCCATTCACTTAGCATGAAAGGTCCATTATTGATAAATAATTCGCCAGCATTTTGAGCCCACTCTGGATGCTGGGATACAATCTGTTCTGGAATCGGGTATAGCTCAGGTAATCTACCCGTAAGCTCTAAAAACTGTGGCATTGGTTCAGTTAATGTCACTTCCAGCGTTAGGTTATCCACTGCCACGACTTGAACCTCTTCAACTGCCCCTTCACCTTGATGATAAGCTTCTGCTCCTTCGATGATATAAAGTTCACCTGCACCAGGTGAGGCAACCTCGGGATTCAAAACCCTTTTCCATCCATATTCAAAGTCACTAGCAGTTAAAGGTGTCCCATCACTCCAGTTGGATTCTCTCAGATGAAACGTATAAGTTAATTGGTCTTGACTGACATCCCAACTCTGAGCAACACCTTGTTCTACATCCCCTTCGATTGTCGGACGTGTCAGCCCATCAAAGATATTCGCAATTAATGCGACTGAATTTTTATCCGTTGCTAATCCCGGATCAACTACGGGTTCATTCGCTGTTGCTAAGTTCAATATCTGTTCCGATTCTGTTGCAGTCGTCTCCGTCGAAGTAGCAACCGAGAAAACAAGACCAATGAGCACTAATAGACTCACTCCATAAGCAATTTTACGTTTCATCTTTCCACCCTCTATTATTATTATTCAATTCCAAAGAAAAACCCGCCTAGAAAAAAATCTAAGCGGGTTCTCTAAAATAGATAATAATAGACTATTATTCTATAAACTCGCATAGATTTTTAAATCTATGCGAGCATGACGAATCAAGCTTCACACAGATGAAGTTGTACTCCACCAGAAGCTTACTGTAAATGGATTCAATTGTAATTGTGTTAAAGAATTCATTTGGATTCGTCCTTTCGTTGGTTATTGTTGATTATAATATACCACATTTATTTTAATTAACAAGATATATACTCATTTGATTTTAATATAATAACGCCGATACAATCAATACAGCAATCAGTGCAAGTAAATGTCCACCGTTTATAATAATAAATTGGTGTTTAAATCCGCGTCTAATTGATAAACCTGTTAAGTTATTGAACGTAATTGTTACACCAGATTGTGGTACTGCCGTTAATGTCGCTGATGCTATAACAGCAACTCGGTGAATAAGTTCAGGACTGATTCCCATTTCTAAGTAATTAGGCGCAAAACTTTCCATTACAATACCTAACGCACCAGAAGATGATCCCGTTATACCTGCGAGTAATGATGATGCGACAGCTAAGCCGATAATAGGATTACCGGGTATAGCCATAATCATATCTTGGATAATAGCAAATCCTGAGGCACTCGTTAATACGGAACCGAAAGCCACCGAACTCGATGTAGAGAAGGCTGGCATAACTGATCCGGCCGCACCATTACTAAGCACAGTGTTTTGAGATTCAATGTACTTATTATATAACACTGCACTTAAGATAATAGCTACTGTTAATGCAATTAAGATAATATGTGGTACTTTACTAAAGATTAATATAATCGCAATTAAACTAATAATTGGCGTTAAACTCAACATAACACTTGGTAAATTACCTTCATTCACTTCAGCTTCTTCAGGCAAATCAGCTTGCTTACTATCGCCTAAGTAACTGTAAAATGTTTCGTTTTTTCGAATGCTTTTATTTAGCTCAAATTTCATATAACCAAGTCCAAACAAAATCATCACGATAGTTGCTACGATACTCAAGAGAGGAGCAGATGTTAATGTTGTTCCTAAAGCAGTCGTAGGGACGGCGTTTTGAACAGATGGTGCTCCAGGTAACATTGACATAGTAAATGTCGCCATACCGAAGAATAATGGAATCGGGAATAGTTCCCAGTTAATATCCATTCGTTTGAATATCGGTCTAGCTAATGGTACAAGCGCGAACATCACCACATACAAACTAATTCCACCATAGGTTAATATAGCAGCAATCAATGATAGCGCTACCATTACTGCGTATTTATTTTTAAGCCCAACTTTGCTTAAAATAAAATTAGCAATGGAGATCGTTGCATTACTCTTCTCCATATACTGGGCTAATATCGCCCCCAACAAGAAGATAGCAAAGTTATTAATTAAGAAGCCAGCTAACCCAGCCATATAAGATTGTTCTGGTCCTATTAGACTAGCAAAAATATCCATCCGATTCGTTAAAATAACGATTAATGTGGCAAGTGGAGCCGCAATAACAATATGTAAACCTCTAACAGCCATCACAATAATAGCTATAATTGCAACTACAATACCTAAAATTCCTAGGGTTTCCATCAGAAACCTCCTTATTTAGTTTTCAAAACAAGCAGGGATTGAAGAGTCATATCTATATCAACCCCTATTTGTTCTAATTAAAATTAAACGCATCATGTTACCTTCGTATTCTATGAATTACTTAAACTTTCTGTCCTTCAACTGCTTCTAGAATCATCTTAGTAATTTTAGGTTTGTCGATTTTACCAACTGAATTTCTCGGAAATTCATTGAATTCTAAGTAAAACTTTGGAACCTTATGTACTGCTAATCGAGTCTTGCAATACTCTGCTAGGATCATTGCTGCATCTACACTCGGTTCATTGAGTATGACAGCTGCAGCTACAGATTCTCCCCATTTTTTATTAGGATATCCTACAACTATGACATCATGAATCAGTTGATGTCGAATCACGACCTCTTCTACTTCAGATGGGTAGACATTTTCCCCACCAGTAATTATCATTTCTTTCTTACGACCAACAATAGAATAGTTACCTTCTCCATCCACTTTCGCAAAGTCACCGGTTCTAACATAATTATTAAAAAATGCCTCTTTGGTAGCTTCTTCATTATTCCAATAACCACTGAACGTATGATTCCCTGCAATAAGTAACTCACCAATTTCACCCGGAGCTACCTCTTCATTTGATTCATCAACGAGTAAAATATCACTAAACATAATGGGTTTTCCAACAGATCCTCTTCTTGTAGAAGCTTCTGCTGGTGCTATCCAAAAATTATTTGGTCCAGCTTCTGTTAAACCATATGAATCAATCAAAGGTAAATCGGCATTATTAAAAGCATCATAGACATCACTTGACATCGGTGCGCCTCCAGATACAAATAAATCAACTGATGTCATCTCAGAGATATCTATTTCTTGTGTATTCATTAAATCATAGTACATTGTTGGAACCATGAAAATTTTCGTTGGTTGATATTCTTTCACTAACTCAAAAGTGAGTGTTGCTTCAAATGTCGGCTGAATAATAAGCTCACCTCCAGCCATTAACAGCGGTGTAACCAAGCTAAATAATCCGGCTGTATGGAACATAGGCGAGATTGTTATCGTTCGATCATCTTTCGTTATTCCCCAACTTGGTAAAGAATTCAATGCATTGCTAATCATAGCTCGGTGACTAATCATAGCCCCTTTTGGCTGCCCTGTTGAACCACTTGTATAGATAATAACTGCTGGATCTTCTTGTTGAACTGGATAATTTCTGAATTCTGTTGTCTTATCATTATTTACGATAATGTCATATTTAACACTATCCACGTCAATCAATCTAAAGTGTTCCGTTTGATAATAAAATGGATATCTAAAGTCTGACTCATATGCAACGATTACTGGTTGATTATTATTCAGTATAGACATTAATTCATTTTCTTTTAATCGCCAATTTATAGGCGTAAATATCGCACCTATTTTAGTACAAGCAAAGAGAAAATCTAGATGACTTATACTGTTTTGAGCAATGAGAACTACCCGATCACCGTATCCTACATCTTGTTGCCTTAAATACGTAGCTAAGTTAACCGCTCTTTGATTTAACTGTTCATAACTCCATTTTCTATTAAGTTTCGGATCCACAACAGCATTGCGGTTTGGTGTTAAATTTGCTCTTCCAGCTAACCAATCAATTTTCATTGCAACGAATCCTCCTTATTTTATTTTTTATACATTTTATTTAAACTTGCTGAAATCTGCACGTTTTCCAGCAATCGTTGCTTTTAAGCCTACTAAAGCTTCTTCAGATTTAAATATGTCAGATAAGCGTGATAATTCATAATCGATACCATCATCAATAGATAAATTCGTTTGCTTATCAATAATAAGTTTAATCTCTTTAACTGAGTTTGGTCCTTTAAAACCAACAGTTTTTGCCGTCTTTTGTGCAAACTCTTCAGATACACCATCAGCAGCTTCACCTGCTAATGTTTTTTCAATATTTTCATCCGAAAAGGCTGTTAGTATTTCTTGGTAATCTGTAGGTATTTCACGATCAGCGTACTTATCAAATTGTCCTGCTTCAACTAAATCGCTAATCGCTTGGTTGATTTCAGCTGGCTTCACTAAACTAGATACAATTCCTAATTCATGAGCTTGCTGAGCTGAAATGCCGCGTCCTGTTAATACATAGTATTTTGTTAATTCTTTACCTAAGTGTTTGTTGAAACGTAACATTCCACCGTAACCTGGGTAAATTCCTAAGCCACTTTCTGGGAAGCCGAATGATCCTTTATCAGTTGCAATAATCGCTTGAGTAGATAAAGCTAATTCAGATCCACCACCAAGTGATAGGCCATCTAATACTGCGATCGTTAATTTATCTGACGTTTCGAAGCGTCTGAATAAATCATGTCCTCTTGCAGTGAAGCTTACAATGTCATCTACTTTGTCGTTTTGTGCGCCATCTAAGAAGAATTTCAAGTCAGCTCCTGCAACGAATGCTTTACCTGCTCCTTTGAAGACAATCGCTTTAACAGAATCATCTGCTTCAGCTTTGTTAAATGTTTCTTCCAGTTGTGCAACCACTGTTGGATTTAAAGCGTTCATCGCTTCTGGACGGTTAATTGTAATTGTCGCAATGCCATCTCTTACTGCTAAATCAATGTAGTTAAAGTCAAATGGTTCACCTGATTCAGCTTGTTTACTTAAGATTGATGCAACTGGGAAACCAGGTCTAGAATCACTGATTTCTTTCACCATTTCATATGTTTCTTTCACACCATATTGGTTAGCTAATTTGAAAGGTCCAATCTTCCATCTTAAACCTACCATCGCTCCACGGTCAGTATCTTCAATTGAAGCAACGCCTTCATCAACGAGAGCAGTTGCAGCACCGATGGATACACCTAAAAGACGTCTAGAAATTGTTTCGAATTTCGACTCATCGACGTCACCATCTTCGACATCCCAAAGTTCTTTAGAGTTTACTTGATCTTCTAAAGTTTTTGGTGGTGCATAGAATTCACTAATTTCAGCAGCTAAAGTATTTGCTGAGTGATACGCAATTGGGATACCTGACGCATTCATTAATGTGAATGGTCCCATGCCAATCTTAAACGTTTGCTCTGCAGCTTTATCAATCGTTGCTTTATTTGCAACACCTTCTTCATAGATGCGTACACTTTCTGTTAACCATGGTACGAAGAATCTGTTAACAGCGAAACCTGGTGAGTCTTTAACTGTAATGGCTGTTTTATTATGTAAATCAGCGAAACGATTGGCAATCGCAACAGTTTCTTCACTTGTTCCTTCATGTGAGATAATCTCTAATAAGCGGTTCTTAGCTGGATGGAAGAAGTAGTGCATTCCGATAAAGCGATCTGGACGGTTAGTCACTTTTGCTAAGTCACGAATATAGAAACTTGATGTATTCGAACTTAGAATTGCTTCTTCTTTTAAGATGCCATCTAATTTTTGAAGTACTTCTGTCTTCACACCCATATCTTCAAAGACTGCTTCAACAACGAAGTCGATATCTTTTAAATCATTATAGTCAGTTGTTAATGTAATTAAATCTAATGTTTCTTTCACGTAGGCTTCAGTGAAGACGCCGCGATCAACACCTTCATTTAACATGTCTTTAATTTTTTGTAGTCCATTTTCAACTTGCTCTTGTGTCACATCTACTAATGTCACTGGAATACCTTCTTGAGCAATCTTTTGGGCAACTCCTGATCCCATTGTTCCTGCTCCGATAATCGCAGCTGTAAATTGTTCACTCATTCTTTCACTCCTCAAATTTAAATCAAATGATCTTTTCTAAAATTATTTATTGTAGTTTCCGTTCTCTAATAATAGTGCGATACCTTGTCCTCCACCGATACAAGCTGATGCAATCGCATAGCGAGCGTCTGGCCGGTTCTTGAATTCATATAATAATGACGTAATAATACGTGCACCTGACATTCCTAATGGGTGTCCTAAAGCAACTGCACCACCGTGTGGGTTAAAGTTGTTTTTGTAGAAATCAGAATCTTCTTCAATACCTAATTCAATTAAACATCCGATTGTTTGAGCAGCAAATGCTTCGTTAATTTCTAAGATATCAATGTCTTCTTTTAAGTCTAAGCCTTGACGTTCAAGTAATTGGTTAATAGCGTAAACTGGACCAAGTCCCATATATTCAGGTTCGCAACCAGCAATTTGATAGTCTACAACTTTTGCCATAACTTCTAAGCCTTTTTCTTCAGCTACAGATTTAGTTGTAAAGATTTCGAAAGCCGCTCCATCGTTTAATCCTGAAGCATTACCAGCTGTTACAACGCCATCTTTTTCAAAAGCTGGTCTTAGCTTAGCTAAGCTTTCCATACTTGTACCTGGACGAGGGTGACCATCTGTTTCTACAGTTGTAACTTTCCCACGACGACCTGGTACATCAACTGGAACGATTTCCTGAGCGAAGCGCCCATCTTCTAAAGCTTTAGCTGCTTTACGTTGAGACTCAACGGCGAATTCATCTGAACGTTCACGTGTAATTGAATACTTACGCGCTACGTTCTCAGCAGTGTTACCCATATGCCCAACTCCAGAATCTTTACCAGATGCAGAACGGTGTCCTTCTAAGTTAGCATCAATAAGAGTTTGATCTCCCATTTTAAATCCATCGTACCGAACTGATTCTGGTAAGTAGAATGGAGCTCGAGATAAAGATTCTGCTCCTCCAGCGGCAATCATCGTTTTGTTCGATAATAATAATTCTTGTACTGCAGAAACGGCAGATTGAATACCTGATCCACAAATTCGATTAATTGTCATCCCTGTCATGGCTTTAGATAAGCCGGCGTTGATTCCGATAATATTCCCCAAGTTATTCGTTGTTTGTGACCCTGTAACGTGTCCAACAATAACCTCTTGAATATCCTCTTTAGCTACATTAGCACGCTTAATTGCTTCTTCTAATGCGATAACTCCTAAGTCTTCAACTGGAACTGTTTTTAAGTCTCCTAAATACGCTCCTACAGGTGTACGCGCTGCTCCAACGATTACAATTTCTTCTTGTTTTTGCTTTAACATGTTTTTCTCCCTTTCCTAGTACAATGATTCGATTATTTTTTAAGAAAAGCCTTGTATAACGAACATATACAAGGCTTTAAATGTCAGTCTTAATGGCTTAAATAAATGCCCCGATACCTGTGTAGTAACGTCCAATGATTAATGAATTCACTTCATGTGTTCCTTCATATGTATACATACCTTCAATATCAGCGAAGAATCTTGGAATATCATATTTAAGTAATAAGCCATTTCCTCCAGCAACTTCTCTAGCTAATGCTGCTGTTTCTCTTGCTCTTAATCCATTATGTAACTTAGCCATTGATGACGCTTCTTCTTTATAGATACCTTCTTCTTGTTGCTCAGCTAAACGGTAAGCAAAGGCTAATGTCGCTTGTGCGTTCATTGCCATACGAGCTAATTTCTCTTGAATTAATTGGAAACTAGCAATTGGTTTTCCAAATTGTTCACGTTCACGTGTATATTTTAATGCAGCTTCAAATGCTCCTGCTGTTGCTCCAGCTAGTAACCATGCTACGTCTGAGCGTGTATTACGAAGGATTTTAGCAACGTCTTTCCATGAGTTAACCTTTTGAGCACGTTGAGACTCAGGTACTTTTACATCTTTCATAATAATCTCCGCATTTGGCATCGAACGGAAAAATGCTTTCTCTGGTGTAACAAAGGTCTCTACTCCTTCTGTTTCTCGTGGAATATAGAACATTTTAACTTGACCATCTTCAGTATCACGTGCAAATATTGCTAACATATCAGCAATTGATGCGCCTCCAACCCACTTTTTGTGACCGTTTAGTGTCCACGTATCACCGTCACGTGTTGCAGTTGTTGCCATTCCTCCAGCTACGTCTGATCCGTGATCTGGCTCTGTCATACATAATGCTCCCCAGTTATCAAAAGAGCGGACACCTGGCATTAATTCTGCTACCTGTTCTTCACTACCACCTAAACGAACACATTCATGGTATAATCCACCATTTTGTGTATAGAACGTTCCTAAAACTGGGTCAGTTTTTGCAATGGTATACGAACGGAATCCACGGAATAATTGAGAAATATAACCATCTTCGCGGCCTTCTAATAGACGAGGATCGTCCATTAAATTTAAGTCTAAAATTTTCTGTACTTCTTCTAATGGGAACGTCGCATCATGCCAATGCTTTGCTAATACAGGGTGTAAGTCATTTTTTAATACTTCTTCTAATTCAGCTAAAACTTCTTTTTCACCCTCTGTTAATTTTGATGAATAGTTATATAAATCTGAATAGAAAAACTTTTCTTCTTGAAAATCTTTATCTGCTCTTGACTCTTTAACCATTTATAAGTCCTCCTAATGTTTTGTGCTTTGTATCTTGAATATGTATTATGCCTTCAAACTATTTTCTTTAATAATGTCTTTTAAACCGCCCCAATTTTCTTGGAAAATATCTGGGTTCATTTCTTTTAAGTCTTCTGAAATTAAAGGTTCAAATTCCATGTAATCTAAAATGTCTTTCTGAACATCTACACCTGGTGCGTATTCAATTAATCTGATTCTTCCATCATGCAAATCAAAAACTGCTCGCTCTGTTACATATAGAAGTTTTTGTCCATTTTCAGTAGCGTACTTACCTGAGAAACTGACTTGCTCAACCTTATTAACAAATTTCGGTCCTTTACCTTGATCAGTAATAACTAATTTTCCGTCTTCAATGTGAGCTTTTCCACCAATTGTAAAGGATCCAACGAAAACTAAGTGATGCGTATTTTGCGAAATGTTAATGAAACCACCTGGGCCAGGTACTTTAGGTCCAAATTTTGTTACGTTATTATTTCCTTCTGCATCAATCTCACCAATACCTAAAACTGATAAATCCAGACCGTTACCATCATAGAAATCAAACTGGTTTGCCATTGGTATTGATGCTTCAGCGTTGCGTGCACCTCCGAAGTCTAAGCCACTATTTGGCTTACCACCCCATAATCCCATCTCTAACGTTACTGTATATTGATCAGCTACACCTTCTTCATTTGCAACAGATGCAACCATATCTGGTGTTCCAATACCAAGGTTAATTAATGAATCTGGAGATAATTCCATTGCAGCACGACGTCCGATAATCTTACGTGTCGTTAACGGTAATGGTTTCTCAGTTCCTAATGGTACTTTTACATCGTTTGAGAACTCTGGATTAAAATACGTACCCATTGTTTGGTAGTGATATTCTGGTTCAGATTCAACGATATAATCAATTAAACCACCTGGAACAAGAATTTCTTTAGCATGAAGTTGACCATTTTCAACGACTTTTTTAACTTGAGCAATAACTATACCGCCCTTGTTTTTAGTCGCCATAGCTAACTCAAGTTGCTCTAATTTACATGTCTCGTCTTGTACGTTTAAGTTCCCGTTCTCATCAGCGTATGTACCACGGATGAATGCAACGTCAATATCGAAATCTGGATATTTTAGCCACTCTTCTCCATCGAATTCAACTAATCGAACTAGCTCTTCAGTCGTCTTTGGTGTTGATTTAGCACCTTCTAAACGCGGATCCACGAATGTCTTTAATCCAACTTTTGTTAAGAAGGGTTTCCCACCAGCGATTGATCTATATAATTGAGTGAATACTCCTTGAGGGAATAAGTATGCTTCAAGTTTATTGTCTACAATTGCTTTTACTGTGTTTGGAGATGATCCAACATGTCCTGCAATGATACGTTTTAATAAACCATCTGCTAATAGGTGGTCTGCACCTCTTCCAGGTGTATTATTACCAATTCCACATGACCACATGAATGTAATGTCTTTTGGATGTTGTTCCTTTTCGTAACGTTCTTTCACTCCGACTAATAATTGTTCTGGTAATCCTCCTAGCCCAAAAGTCGCAGTAGCCAGTAAGTCGCCGTCATTCACTAATTCTGCGGCCTCTAAATAAGAAATCACTTTATTTTTTTTCACCATTTAGATTCTCCTTTTAATGTTTTTATTCTTTTAAACACTCAATCTGAATTCACTTCAATTTAAATTAGTCGTAATCGTAGAATCCTTTACCTGATTTCTTACCGTTACGTCCTGCTCGCATCATATTCTTCATTAATAAAGGCGGAGCCCAACGGTTATCCGCAAACTCTTTTTGGAAGTACTCCATTACAAAGTATCCGATATCTACACCAGCATAATCTTGTAATTCAAAAGCACCCATTGGATGGTTTAATCCGTAAAGCATTGCTTTATCGATATCTTCTTTCGATGCAATACCTTCTTCTAGGACTTTAATGGCTTCGATAAATTGTGGTATCATAATACGGTTAACGATGAATCCTGGCACATCTTTTTTCACTTCTACAACTTCTTTTTTCGCGCTTTCCGCTACTTGACGCAATGTATCAATTGTTTCGTCAGAAGTCTCTAACCCACGGATGACTTCAACTAACTTCATGATTTGTGCTGGGTTAAAGAAGTGCATTCCTGCTACACGTGATGGATTTTTTACAACAGATGCAATCTCAGTGATAGACATTGATGATGTATTTGTTGCTAAGACAACATCTTCACGTACAATTTCATCTAACTCTTTAAATACTTGTTGTTTAATATCCATATCTTCAATGACTACTTCGATCACTAAATCAACATCTTTCATATCTTGTAGAGAAGTTGTCGCTGTAATTCGATCTAGAACCTCTTGTTTACCTTCTTCTGTTAACTTCCCACGTTTAATACTGTTATCCATGAATTTGTTAATTCTATCTAAACCACTTTGTACGTATTCTTCTTTAATATCTCTTAAAATAACTTTATATCCATTCGTAGCCATTACATTCGCAATACCTGCTCCCATTGCTCCTGCTCCAACCACTCCAATTGTTTTAATATTTGCCATTTTACTTCCGCCTTTCATATCGGTTATCTTATTTATACTCATATAATACCTTTAACTGAAAGCGGTATCATTGTAGGTTATGCGGAAAAAAATTTTGATTTTTGAACACTTTGTAGGAAAACGTTTTCAAAAAGGTCAAAGAGATACAAAAAAGCTTCGCTATTAAAGCAAAGCTTATTCTATAATCATCTTATTTAAAAATATCATTTCCATGAAGTTCATATAATTTATATGCTAAGACAAGATTAAATCGTTCATCGAAATTATCAAGTTCAAGATCTAAAATTCCTTGAATCTTTTCTAGGCGGTAATTTAACGAACTCCTATGAATGTATAATTCACTAGCTGTCGCACTCACATTACCATTATTCGCTAAAAAGACTTTCAATGTGTCGAACAAATCAACTTGTTGATTATCTGATAATTCATATAACTTTTTTAGATAATTATTAACAAACAACTCAGACGCTGGATTCTCCTTGACCCAATTAAGTATTGTGTAAGATCCCATTTGGTCAAAAAAAGCATATGGTTGTTCAAATTCAGATTTTAGTAAAATATTCGTCACTTGTTGGGCTTTTTGATAATTTTCATAATATTGACTTGGTATTTCAGCAACCCCACCGATTCCAATGACAAAGTCTATCGCATATCCATTTTCTTCTATAGAACGCTTCAAGTAATTGTATTGATTCTCCCAGTAGTTTTTCGAAATTACTTTAGTTACGGGCGTAAAAATCACTAATTGATCCTCGATAACTGCTGTAATGACCTTACTATTATAATTTGTAATCAATACACGCATAAGATCAATATGTTTATTGGTTTTTGCCTTTTCTTCAATGATATTCTGAGCTGAATACTCTGGTAAGCTTATTCTTAAGATTGAAATTCTATGAGGCATATACAAATCCCAGTTAAATAAATTGGCATATTCTAAAATGTCCTGTACATCCTCAATAGATTTGTACAACAAACGCTCTACAAATGATCCTTTTATTTGTTCTTGAGCATTGATTGCAATTTTTTGTTTTGTAAATTGTAATGAATATACGTTTTTAATCATATTAATAGTCAAGGCTAGGAGTTCCATGTCAAAATTATCTGGCAAAGCAATTCCAATATAAGCATGTATTTCTTTACCATCAGATATTGGCATACCATCAAAAATATAATCTTCATTAATAACAAAATCAAACGTCACTTGTTTTAATGTGCGATTCTTTCTAGCGTACATTCCAGCTTCTTTAACTTCTTGCTTTGAAAATACATCATCATCGTGTAAGTAAAAATCTATCACATTGAAAAAGCGATCATATAAGATGATACTACTATTAAGTAGTTCCCCTAACTTCTCATTCATTTCTGTAAAGCCATCTGATTTTATTGTAAATTTCATCATTTCTTGTTGAACCTTAAGCATATTCTCTAATGCTTTCTTCTGTTCTTTCTCTTTATTAATCAGTTGCATATTTTCATAGTTAACTGAAAAGTAATTTCCAAATATTTCTAATTGATCTAAATCATAGCCAGTATAGATGTGCTCTGAGTCTTTCTCAGCATATAAAACGCCAATTAATTCCATATCTACGGTTAAAGGAACCGTTATTGAATGGTGACCCACTCGCTCTACGTTTGGAAAGTATGTATTCAATAAATTATCTTCGGTTAATTCGATAATACTATCTTTCTTTACATATCCATAAGTTGCTGGTTGCATAATTAAACTGTTCTTTTCTTCATTAAAGAGATAAATAGCTGCAGAATTTGACTGTGATTCCCTTCCACTAAATCCTGTAACAATCGATACAAGTTCATCCACTGTTGTATCATGATCCTTTTGATTAGCTATTAGGTGCATATCAAACATTGATTTTCTTTTATGTTTGTTTCGATTAATCAAATCTAATACAATCGCTACATACTCACCTAATTCATCAAAATGACTTCGCATCTCATCATATAGTATCGTATCTTCTTGGTATCCTACAATAACGAGACCGTGAGCTATATCTTCATCTGAGATTGGCATTGTAAACCACGTTGAAAAATTGTTGTCGTCAAAATAATTTCTTAATACCGAGTCGTGTGCTAATAAATCATTTTCTTTTGTCATACTTCCTTCTAATAATAATGGATTAATATCTTTAGCTGGAAATGGAAATAATACATCGAGCTTAGAAGATTCTTCTCCACTCGAGTTCATTACTAATTGATCTCCTTCGATTATTCCAATTGCGACAACATCGCAATTGAAAACATTCAAGAATGAATCCGTTATATACTTTAATACTTCTTCTCGTGTATCAATTTTCAACATCTTTCGACTTAACTTGCTCAAGTGAACTGTTAATGAGTCTATAAATTTGCTTTTATCTTGCTCAATCACTTCATGTTCTCCCATTCATACTTCCTCCTAGAAACCGCTATCATTTCATTCAACTTTATTGTAGCATATTCAATAATGGTTTAGGTTATTTCTTTTCCACCCTCAACTTCACGTCATTTTTCGCATAAAAAAATACCTTCCTAATCTATAAGAGGTATCTTTCTGCACGTGACAGGGATATTTAGCTTACTTATTAAATATCTTTGGCCCTTTACGCATGTTTTTTATATTATTTTTTGGCTCGGCCATTTTTTTAGATCTTCCGCCACCAACCTGTTTCTTTTTAATAATCTCTAACATTTTCTCTTTTGAATTCATTCTTCCACCGCCTTCATCTTTTCTTCTACACACTCTGTTTATATTAAGGGTTTATAGTTTGTTGTTTCATTCGCAGAACTCATCTCGTGACGCCACTGACCTCTGTCTATTTTCACAATGAATCATTTTACCTGATAAATTGTCAAGTAACAACTTTTTATTTAAACGGAATACAGTCTCATCAATTTTTCAATATCTAATTTACCTGGGTCGCTCATATCAACGAAATAAGGTAGCTGCCATTCCTGTGTTTTTGTCGCTTGATTGCTAGTCGGTATATCCCAACTAGGGTAAACTCTTAATGCCATTTTCCCTTTTGTAGAGCTTGAAATGAGGATGCTTTGTCTGAAAAGCTCTTCTTTTGGTAAAATGAATTGGCCAAATTCATTATCACTTTTAAATACCGTAACAACTAATAAATCAGGTGCCGCTGAGTATTTATAAGGTTGGTTTTTATTATTATCATCTTTTTCCCAAATGGCAACAAATTGTCCTACTTTTGTTGGTGTAATATTTGCGACTCTAAAACGGACTGATGTTGATGATACTTTAAAGATACCTGCTCCGTACTTAGCATTTTGTTTCTCTTCTTGGATTGATGAAATCGCAATGCCATTTGGTTTATAAATCTTTTCATTTATATATGATAATGCTGTGTAAAAATCCTTCATTGACACACTTCCTTTACCTCGTTCAGCAGTGATGGTCTATTCTGCTTAAACTATTTTGATGTGAATTAATATTACAGACAATAACTTCTATCCGCGATTAAGACATGATTACTAACTTCTTACACGGTAAGTTATCTATGATTTCTCCCACCTATAATAAACAAACGATAATAAGTGTCCATTCATTTTAAATTCATCACCTGCTGTTTCAATATATTGAAATTCATTTTTCTCTAATGTTTTTCGTGATGCTATGTTATTTGTAGTAGTCTTCGCTGATATCTGTCGAATACCTAACTGATTTGTGGTATCTAATAATATCTTCAACGCCTTGTTAGCAATTCCTTTTTCAGTATATGCTTTCCCCACTCTATAGCCGACATGACCACGCCTCTTTGGTTGTTCGATATCCACTAAATTCATTCTTCCAAGAACTACACCTTCTTGATTCATAATTAAATAAAAATAAGATAAACCTTGATCTTGTTCGTCGATTAAAGCTTTGTTTCTTTGTATAAATGTTTCTAAGTTATAATAATCATCCCCACGGCTCGGAACCATTTCTTCAAAATAACCTTTGTTTTCAAGTTCAAATTTAAATAGTTTTCAAAATGTTTCTCTTGTAATTTCACTAACATAATATTTGACATAATTATCTCCAGTTCAATGATTCTAATGTGGTGTACTCATTCAAGATTGCTTCTATCCAATATTTATAGAACTTTTATTGATTGGTCTAGCAAATAAAGCTACTCTCCCTTTGCCTAACACAGTTGTATTAATTCTAACACATAACGAGTATTAGTCCTTTATTTCGTTAAACATTTTTTATAAATCGAAAAATAAATTAATGGAATCAGGCAAAAATTTTGTATATATATATGGAGGTGTAACTATTTATGAAAACATTACAAACACAATGGCTTATGGTTATGAATGAATTTAATCAGTTAGATGCTTCAGAAAAATATAAATTACACATCGGTTTATTAGGCAATATTGGTGAAGGACAGTTTAAAAACGATTGGATTCCTAAATATTTGCACAAAGATGCATATGTATTCAAAGACTTTTGGTTTAATGTATTTGATCAATACCATCAAATTGATTTTGTTATCTTTAATCACAAAACAATTGAACTTATTGATATCAAGAATTTTGAAGGGTCGCTGCATTTTGAAAACGATAAATTTTCCGTCAATAATAATGAAGTACTTCGCAACCCCTTATCCAAAGCGCAGGAACATGTCCGCTTTATTAAAGAGTGGTTATATCGGGATAATTTGCCTGAAGTTCAGATAAATGGAAATTTAATATTTATAAATCAACATGCTAGTTTAAGTGGTGTACCAAATACTGAGATCAAATGCATGATGCCAAATGAAATACGGAATTACCTTCGTAATATCCAAATTCAGCCTAGCTCACATAAATCAAAACAAATTATTAATGCTTTTTTGAAAAATGATTTAGAGTCTCCCTACTTGCCACCAATATTGGATAAAAAGTTGGTGCATCACGGTTGGAAATGTCCTGTTTGCCAATCACGCGAATTCGATAATGGAAATAGACATTTCCTTTGCTCTTGTGGTAGCTCTTTTTCAAAAGAGAAGTTTTCAGTTGAAGAAATTTGTAAATATGGTGTTTTGTATCACCATAAGGATATTTATTTGTCTGAGTTAACTGAGTATTTTGATGGACTATTTAATAAGTCGTTTTTGACTAGCTGTCTTCGCCGAAACTTTACAAAATACGGTAGAGGTTACCAAAACCCACGTAAACTCATTGAGTATTACCAACCTAATAAGATATATCGTTACAAAGATAAAATAGTTAAGTAGTTTTGTGTTCTTGAGAGTTTCTCAAGCGCACGTTTGAGCTGATTTGTGTCCTTGAGAGTTTCTCAAGGACATGTTTGGGCACTTTTGTGTCCCTGAGGATTTCTCAAGCGCACGTTTGACTGCTTTTGTGTCCCTGAGAGTTTCTCAAGCGCACGTTTGACTGCTTTTGTGTCCCTGAGAGTTTCTCAAGCGCACGCTTGACTACTTTTGTGTCCCTGAGGATTTCTCAAGGACACAGATCTATATTTCCGCAAAAAAAGACACCCTCCAATAGGAAGATGTCTTGAACATATAATATATAAATATTAACGTTTTGAGAATTGTGCACTCTTACGTGCTTTTTTACGTCCTGCTTTTTTACGTTCAACCATACGTGGGTCACGAGTCAGTAGACCTGCTGATTTTAATGTTGGACGGAAGTCAGGATCAACATTTAATAATGCACGAGCGATACCGTGACGGATTGCTCCTGCTTGACCTGAAACTCCACCACCATGAACGTTTACTAAAACGTCGTAGCTACCTAATGTTTCTGTAGCTGCAAATGGTTGTTTCATTACTTCGTGTAAGTGAGGGAATGGGATGTATTCTTCAAGTGATTTGTTGTTAATGTTGAACACACCAGTTCCTGGCACTAAACGTACACGAGCTGACGCGTTTTTACGACGACCTGTACCTAAATATTCTGCTTTAGCCATTTAAATTTTCCCTCCTTAAATTAAGTTTGTGATGTCTAATACTTCTGGTTGTTGAGCAGCATGTCCATGCTCAGCACCACGGTAGACGTGTAATTTAGTTAATTGTTTGCGTCCTAAACGGTTATCAGGAATCATACCTTTTACAGATAATTCGATTAAACGCTCAGGTTTGTTTTCACGTAAATCACCAGCAGTAGTAGATTTTAATCCACCTGGGTGACCAGTGTGACGGTGATACATTTTGTCAGATGCTTTCTTACCTGTTAATGCAACTTTTTCAGCATTGATTACGATTACGAAATCTCCAGTATCTACATGTGGTGTATAAGTTGGTTTGTTTTTACCACGTAAGATTGAAGCCACTACAGTTGATAGACGCCCTAATGGGATATCAGTTGCATCAACAACTACCCAGTTGCGTTCAGTTTCATTTTTTTTAGCCATATATGTTTGACGCACGTTATTTTCCTCCATTTATAAAACTAGTTGTTTACATTACTATTGAGTTTCCGGGGCTCTATAGTGGTGGTAAACAATACCGTCAGTTATTGTACTATGAAACACTTCAATTAGTCAAGCAAGTTCCGTTAATTATTTTAAATATTCTATGTGGTATACTACAATTAAATATTTGATTGGAGGAAGGCTTATGAAAGCAATGGATAGACGTGACGAAATCGTATCAATACTGGAAGAAGCACCGGCGCCGATAAAGGCAACAGAGTTGGCAAGTAAATTTGCAGTAAGTAGACAAATTATTGTAGGGGATATTGCCCTGCTACGGGCTCGAAATATCGAAATTATTGCGACCAATCAAGGTTACCTTCTTGCTTCAGCGATGAAAGCAGCTGCATCTGGCCGTTACCGCGGTAAATTAGCCTGCCTTCATTCTGCTGAGCAAGCAGAGGAAGAACTTCAAATTATTGTTGACGCAGGTGGAGCCATTGAAGATGTTGAAGTAGAGCATCCTATTTATGGTGTCTTAAAGGCGTCACTTCAAATAAATACGGATGATGACATTCAAGAATTTGTTCAGCAAATGACGCAGCATGAAGGTGAAATGTTGAGTACTTTAACGAATGGAATTCATATCCATACCATTACAACCCCTTCAATTAAAGAATTCGAGCAAATTAAAGCGAGTTTGAAAGCTGCTGGTATCTTACTTTCGGAAAATTAAAAACCGCCTTGAGGCGGTTTTTTTGTCTAATCGTGAACACTTGAAACGGTTAATTCTTCAAATTCTGCGTCTTCACTCGTTTCTGGCAGAGCTTCAATCGCTTCTAAAATATTTGCATAGCGGTTAATTAAACGTTGTTGTCTTTTGACACCACTCACGGTTGGTTCACGGTCAACTTGCTTTTGTAATTCTCTTTGTAAATCTTCTAATAAATGTTGGCATACTGTAGCTTCGCCTTCTGGTGCATCTTCAATCATTAACATGACTTGGTCTGTACCTAGGCCAAGGATATGTCCTGCTGCCGAATTGTTTCTAGAAATTTGGTCATAAAAATTTTGTAGTTGTGCTTTTGATTTAACATTTCTCTTTTGAAAGCCAAGTTCACAAGCTAAATTTGAATTCGCTTGTCCCTCATAAGTTAATTGTTCCATTTATATATATATCGCTCCTTTTGCTTAGTTTTTATCCGCTTATTAACATGATAATTTTTCAGCAATTAAATCACGATCAACGATTTCGTCGCTTGTTTCTGGTAAAGCTTCAATCGCATCAATAATTCGATCGTATTTATTAATTAGTCTTTGCTGTCTTTTTACAATGTCGGATGATGGTTCACGTTTCACTAGCTTCCCTAATTCAAATTGTAAATCTTCAAGTAAATGTTGGGTCACTGTTGGATTCTCTTCGGGTTCATCTGAAGTTAATAGAATAATTTGTTCTTCATCTAGTGAGATGACATGTCCAATAGCTACGTGACTAATTGACGCCTGATCGTAAAACTTTTGAATTTGTTTTTTGGAAAAAATAGGTTGAACTGAAAATACTTTTTCGCATGTTAAAGTCGGCTCCGTTAATGGTTCATAAGCTAATTGTGGCATGAACATCACTCCTTTTCTATATAAAGTATACCCTTCTCTAATAAGAAAATAAAGTTCTTCGATTCAAAGAGGTATTTGAATCACCTCTAGCACTTTACAGGTGTCTTGACACCTGGCGTCCCGTTACGATATACTGACGAAAAACTTTCCGAGGAGAATCATCATGACACAACAAAGACAAAACACCCGCGATTTAGTGATTGCAAGTTTATTAACGGCACTGGGTATTTTAATTCCTATGATTATGCCTATAAAAATTATTTTAGGTCCTGCTTCATACACACTTGGAAGTCATATCCCAATTGTTATGGCTATGTTTCGATCACCTAAGATTGCGGCCATTGTTGCTGTTGGGACTACTTTAGGTTTCGTTGCAGCTGGCTTCCCGATCACGATTGTTCTTCGTGCCCTTTCGCATATCGTTTTCGCGACAGTCGGTGCGCTATATTTGAAGAAACTATCTAACACTTTAGTAAACGTAAAGTCACGAACGCTCTTTAGTTTCTTTGTAAATTTAATTCATGCAATCGCCGAAGTGATTGTGGTTTATCTCTTAACTGCAGCTGGCGTGAACGCAACGTCAGATAATTTTATATTTATTTTAATCATCCTAGTGGGGCTAGGAACGTTAATTCACGGGATGGTTGATTTTGAAATCAGTTATCAATTTACTAAAACTCTTGAGAAACGCACACGCTTAAATTTTGCACAAATCGAACTTTAATAAATATTTTCTGTTATAATGACCAAGAAATATATAGAAGTAGGTGGACATATGACAGATTATGATGTAATCGTTATTGGGGGCGGATCAAGCGGTTTAATGGCAACTATTAACGCTGCTCAACAAGGGGCACGCACTTTATTAATCGAGAAAAATCCTAAATTAGGACGAAAATTGCTTTTATCCGGCGGCGGTCGTTGTAATGTTACGAACCGGACGACGCGTGAGGATCTAATCACACACATTCCTGGGAATGGCAAATTTTTATATAGTGCTTTAAATCAGTTTGATCAGGAAGATATTATCGCATTCTTCAATCAAGCAGGTGTGGAATTAAAAGAGGAAGATCATGGACGCATGTTCCCTGTGACTGACCGTGCCCGTACGATTTTAGATACATTAGTGGATATTATCAATGACTTAGGCGTAACAATTCGGATGAAAGATCCGGTTGATTCATTAATTTATGACCGCGAGACACAGCGAGTAAAAGGCTTGACGACCGTTGCTGGGGAGACAATCACAGCGAATTCAATTGTACTTGCTGCTGGTGGTCGCGCTTATCCAAAAACGGGCGCAACCGGAGATGCTTATGCTTGGGCAAAAAAAGCTGGCCACTCCATTGAGCGTTTATATCCAACAGAGGCGCCCCTCTTATCCGATGATCGAATTATTTCGGAAAAATTACTCCGCGGTGTGTCACTGCGCGATGTGAACGTTACAGTTTGGAATGGGCCGGTGGGTGAAAAAGCTATTGTGAATCATCAAATGGATATGATTTTTACACACTTTGGTTATTCAGGACCCGCCATTCTGCGTTGTAGTGGGCACGTGAACCAATACTTACACGCAACGGGTGAAGAGTTATGTCATTTATCGATTGACTTAGCACCAAATGAAACTTTAGAAGAGATGAAGCAAACTGCTGAAGAAGCGCGTGAAAAGCAATTAACAAATATTCTAAAACAGTGGATGCCGGAGCGAATGGCAGAAGTTGTTTGCCTTCTAGCAAATATCGATGCAACGAAACCTTATAAACAGCTTGTCCACAGTGAAGTGGATGCTTTATGGAAGACAGTCAAAACCTTCCCATTAACGGCAACGGGTTCACAACCGATTGAAAAAGGCTTTGTGACTGGTGGCGGAGTGTCGACAAAAGAAGTTGATCCTAAAACAATGGAATCAAAATTCATGCAAGGCTTATTCTTCTGCGGTGAGTTATTAGATATTAACGGCTATACAGGTGGCTATAATATTACAGCTGCTTTTGTTACTGGAACGATCGCAGGTCAATATGCTGCTTGGGGAAGCTTTGCTTAAAAAATTTCACATTCAAAAAAGCGTCAGGAAGATAAACACTTCCTGGCGCTTTTGCGTTGTTATGATTCATTGTATTACTCAGCAGATTCTTCAGTTGTTGATTCGTCCGCAGCAGCTTCCTCCGTAGATTCTTCAAAAGTTTCTGACACTTCTCCAGATTCAACAGGTTCAATACTGTTTGTTGTTTCATTATCTGTTCCAGTTGGATTTGATACGATTAACGTACCGTTAACAATCGTTACTGTCTCAGGAATACCGTTCCACTCACGTAATTCTTCTAAAGTAATTTCGTATAATTCAGCCACTTGTTCTAAAGTTTGGCCAGGCTCTACTTCATGAGTTTCTGGACGTGGATCTGATACAACAATCATGTCGCCTTCAACGACTTCGTTTGATTCTAATTCATTCCATTCCATAATTAATTGCTCAGTCGTGTTGTAATCCATTGCGATTGTATAAAGGTTTTCACCTTCCGCAACTTCATGCACTTCTGGAATTAATGCAGGGTTAGAAACAAATAGTTCTGTCCCAACTAATAGACTATCATCTTCTAAATTGTTCCAGTTACGTAAACTGTCAGCTGAAATGCTATATTGCTCAGCAATACGCCATACGTTGTCACCTGTTTGAACAACATGTGTTTCTGGACGTGCTGCTTCTGGTAAATCAGCTAAGTTAATTGTTCCAGTTTCGTCATCAGTTGCTTCTTCATCTTCGCTAGAAGCATCAGATTCTTGTGATGATTCTTCTGTATCCGTTGGAGTTTCTGTCGGTGTTTCTGGTGTTGGCTCAGGTGTTGTTTGAACTGGTCCACCTGTTGGCACCACGTAAATGACGTCTCCAACATCTAACCAGTCAGATGTTAAACCGTTCCACGCACGTAGTTCGTCAACGGTTACACCATATGTTAAAGCGATACTTGATAAGATATCACCTGATTGAACAATATGGGCACCATTTTGTGCATTTGCTTGTGTCCATGCTGGAGGTGCTTGATAATCAACCGGTCCGTTAGGTACTGAAATTTTATTTCCCGCGATTAGCCAGTCAGTTCCAAGACCGTTCATAGCCATTAATTCTGAAACGCTCACACCGTAAACGGCTGCGATACCTGATAATGTGTCTCCCGATTGGATTGTATACGAATTATCATAGCTTTGACCGTAATCATAGCCATAGTCATAATCGTAAGCTGGTGTTGCATTTGAAGGACCATAAAGGACAAGTTGGTCACCAACGTCTATCCAAGTACTTGTTAAGCCATTCCATGCCATTAATTGATCAACTGTCACACCGTACATATAAGCGATACTTTCTAAGTATTCGCCTGCTGATACTGTATGGACACCTGATTGAGCTCCAGTATAGTAACCACCGTTGTCAGTTACGCCACTACCTGATGCCGGAATAGATAAAGTCATTCCAACATCAATCCACTCACTCGTTAGGCCGTTTGCTGCCATAATATCGCCCGCTGTGACACCATATTGTCTTGCGATTCCCCATAGCCACTCACCGTTTTGGACAGTGTGTGTAGATTGAGCTATTGCCGTTGAAACTGGTGCTAACGCAATAGCGGATAATAATAGTAAAGATTTTCCTAATCTTTTAATTTTATTTAATTTCATGTCACTACGCTCCTTCTTGTTCTAATAAGACACTTCAATACCATTCTATCATCAAATTTCTAATCAATAAAGAAATTACAACCGTTTTACAAACTTGTAATTATAAAGAAACAGTTCTTATCCCTTTTATTCGTAAATTTCTCATAATTCGTTTATTTTCATTAAAAAGTTCAACTCATCTAACAAAAACTGTTTTTCCTGAAATATATTTCCTCGGTCTAAAATCTGTATCAATCGGTTCCGCTAAACGGTACCATTTAACTGAACGATTGGACCAACCATGATTGGTAGTCCGAATGATGCCATCAGCATCTTCAATACAATATATAACATTATGAAAGTCCAAAGCAACACCTGTATAGGCATGTTCAGATAGGTGTTTTCGCTTAAAACCAGCGATAAAGATATCGCCAGCTTGGATTTCATTTCGTTTGATTTCGTGTAATAAGACATTATCTAATTGAAGTAGTAAAGACATCGAACCAAGTCCCGAGCCATAAGGTAAGAACCCCCCCGCTATGAGTGCGCTAAACATAGCACTGGCACTATCGTAACTATCTGGTCCGCAGCGCTTTTCTTTAGAATTTGCATAAGTGACTTTTCCTTCATGATCTAAATACCATTGTATAACTGCTATACGACTAGCCAAAGCTTTACCTCCTTACTTCGTTTTTTAATACTTTTATAATAACATGAATTAAGTTAGTTACCACGGATTTACTATTCACCCGTATTATAATGCCATAAGAATATTATCTTATTCTACTTTGAAAGCGGTCTATTTTTATTTACATTAACTTTACATATTCTTTACATAAATTTTATTGATAAAGCATTAAAATATGCTATATTTATTTTGTTATCTATTATTTTTATAAAGATTTATTACTTCGAAAGGAACCTTTTTAAATGATTGATTTCCTACCTCAAAACGAGTCTGACTTTCCTATTAACTATTATTTGGAGAAAGCGACTGAATTAGATCATAGTGCCCTCAGTCAATTAGAAATTATATATGTAATGACGATTCGTCACTTAAACTCCACCTTTGGAAGTTTAATCATAGACCGAAGTGGTCAGTTTTATAAAAGTAAATGGTCTACAACCCGATTAACAGATGAGTTTTTCTCAACATTTGGTTATAACTATCAAAGATGGTCACAATTTCTAAAGTCCACATTCAATCGTCCAAGAACTATCTTCCCATATGTGAATAAAAATAAAGTGTTTATTCGTCTAAGAAATCCTGAAAATAAACATTCTGACTGGGTAAATATCACATTCATAAATGATTTACATATCCAGACACAAAAAGACGATCCAGTTAAAATCCAGACGATTCAATTTATGTTTGACTTGGCTAACTATTCAAAACTAACTATTTCACTTAACAATCGGCTATCACTAGTAATGTCACAAATCGGCTACGCTTTTCAGCTCGTAAACTTTTGGTATGATTTCCAAGTCGAGATGAATGAAAAGGATTTAATCTTTGAACCCACTCAATTACAAACCTATATTGGTAATCCTGCTTTCAAGATTTTCACCAAGACACGCGTCCCTTACAAAGACCGTTTGAAAGCTAAGATAGATTTGGCTCAATTCATAAAATACAATCAAATACACGACTACTTAAAATCCACAACTCAGCGAAAGCATGAGACTTATCGTACTCGCTTGTCTTTTGCACACATGCATCAACAATTATTTAAACCTTCTATTAGAAATAAAATTAGATAGAAAAATAGCTAACTTTCTTGTCTGAAAGTTAGCTATTTATTTATTGCTCGTTACTGTACTCAGCTTCTAATTTATCACTTAATTGAATAATGTATTCTGAGAATTCTTCAGCAGTTTCCGGATGCTCCAAGCCATACTCAAGACTCATCTTCATATAGCCAATCTTATTTCCAACGTCATAGCGTTTCCCTTCAACTTTTTTAGCAAAGACTCTTTGCGTTTTATTTAGTTGATCGATGGCGTCAGTCAGTTGTAATTCGTCATCGACACCGGGTGAAATTTTTTCTAATATATCGAAAATTTCAGGTGTTAGAATGTAACGTCCTGCGATAGCTAAGTTACTTGGCGCTTCTTCGGCTGCTGGTTTTTCAACAAAGTGAGACACACTGTAAACTGTATCATCATTGTCGTCCTGGCTGTCCACTTTAATCATACCGTATTTGGACGTTAATTCGTCTGGCACTTCCACGACTGCTAAGTTAGCTGATTTATTTTTGTCATATAAATCCATCAATTGCTTCGTCACTGGTACTTCACTGTGCATTATGTTGTCGCCTAACATCACGACAAATGGCTCATCATTAACAAAGGCACGTGCGTGTCCGATAGCATCTCCTAGTCCTTTTGGATAGGATTGACGCACAAAGAATAAGTTTTCTTTTGTGGTATCTTTGACAATTTTTAATAAGGCGTCTTTTCCTTTGCTTTCTAAATTGTCTTCTAACTCAGGATTTGAATCGAAATGATCCTCAATTGAACGTTTATGTTTACCAGTAATGATTAAAACTTCTTCAATCCCAGAAGCAAAGGCTTCTTCAACAATAAATTGAATAATGGGTTTATCGACAATCGGTAATAATTCCTTCGGTTGTGCTTTTGTCGCTGGCAGAAAGCCCGTTCCATAACCGGCTGCGGGAATGACTGCTTTACGAATTTTCGACATATTCAAACCTCCTCTTTCTCATACAAATATAGTATATCTAATTTGATTTTAGTTTACCACCGGTTCGGTGGTGTTTATATAATTTTAAGTAGTAGGACAGATAACTCAACAATCAAAACATTTTCTGTTATAATATCCAAGATATAATGAATAGAGGAGAAACACATGGAAATATATAACAAATTAATAAAAAAAGAAGCGAAGTTGGCGGTTATCGGCTTAGGTTATGTTGGTATGCCTATCGCAATTTCTTTCGCAAAACACATTGATACAATTGGGTATGATTACAATCTTAAGAAAATCGAACTTTATAAAGAAGGCGTGGACCCAACTAAAGAAGTTGGTGATGACGCGATTAAAGAAACGGATTTAGAATTTACGAATGATGCTGCTAAATTAAAAGAGGCTTGTTTCTTAATCGTCTCAGTTCCGACACCGATAAATCATGACAAAACGCCTGATTTAACGCCTGTGACAAGTGCAACCCGCACGATTGGACAAAACCTTTCTAAAGGGTCTATCGTCGTTTATGAGTCAACTGTGTACCCTGGCGTGACTGAAGATGTCTGTATTTCAATTCTTGAAGAAGAGTCTGGTTTAACACATGGTGTTGATTTTGTTGTTGGATACTCACCTGAGCGAATCAATCCAGGAGATAAGGTCCATACACTTGAAACCATTACAAAAATCGTCTCATCATCGATTCCAGAGTATTTAGATGAAATTGGAAAAGTGTATGAGATCGTTGTTAAAGCGGGTGTTCATAAAGCCCCTAGTATTAAAGTCGCTGAAGCTGCGAAAGTGGTTGAGAATTCACAACGCGATATTAATATTGCTTTTATGAACGAATTAGCTCTTGCTTTTGACCGTATGGGTATTGATTCTAAAGACGTTATTGATGCAATGAATACAAAATGGAACGCCCTCGGCTTCACCCCTGGACTAGTCGGTGGACACTGTATTGGCGTGGATCCATATTACTTTGTATATCAGGCTGAGAACTTAGGCTACCATAGTCAAATTATTTCAAATGGTCGTCAAATTAATGATGGCATGGGTGAATTTATTGCCGATAAATTAATTAAAGAATTAATCCGTACGGGTAAAACACCCATTGATTCTAACGTGGTTATCCTTGGTTTAACGTTTAAAGAACATACTCCAGATACACGTAATTCAAAAGTGAATGACATTATTAAACGCCTCCGTGAATATGACATTAACCCTACAATTGTAGATCCATGGGCGAGCTTAGAAGATGCTCAAGCTGAGTATGGCGTAACGTTAACTGATTTAGCTGACGTTAAAGATGCTGATGCCGTTCTTTTAGCTGTTGGACATGATAAATTCAAAGCTCTTTCTTTTGAAGAAATCACTGCCCTATTTAATCAAGATTTAGCGAATGATAAACGCATCATTTTAGATGTGAAAAGTATCTTAAATAAAAAGGCTTTTACTGATGCGGGTTATAGTTTCTGGCGCTTATAATAATATTAGAAATCCAGTGCATTTTGCGCTGGTTTTTTGTTTGCATTTTTCCAAATTTTATAATTGTGTTCTCTGGTATGTTCGTCTTATTCATTATTTTTATATAGATAAATTGATATGTTACCAATCAAAATAATATCACTTTCTTGAGCCGTTTCACTTTATATTTACATCATTTTTGTTTTATACTTAATGCATAGAACAGTTTAAAAAATAGAAAGGAAGTTGTTTTATGGTTAAGAAATACGTTTATGGGGTTTACCCAACAGTCGTTGAAGCAGAAGACGCAGTGGCACATGTTATTAATCAAGGCGTTCCTCGCGATAGTGTCGCTCTAGTCGGTTCGCAAGCACATGCATATAATGGCGAAGCTGAATTTATCTCTTACGGAGAATTGATGGACGAGCAGCATGAAGACAATCGTGGATTCTTTGCAAAATTATTTGGCTGGGACGATGACGACAACGATGAAGAATTTGAAAACGTTGATTTAACGCAATACAAAGACTCATTAAGTCGCGATGAACTATTAGTGTTAGTTGACCAAGAATTTGAAAGTCAACTTCCTGCCTTTAATATAACTGAAACACGTGAAGTAAGAACAGATGACTATGTTTCTGATACGACGGCAACTGATACAGTCAATACTGAAACTGCAGCATTCTCTGGAGCAGTAGGAACATCAGCTGGTTTGTCTGAAGATACACCTGAAACGACTGAACCAGATCATGATTACGACGATGTGAATGTTGCAGATAACGACTATGAACCACATATTGTTGGTGAAGAAACTCATATCGAAGCTGAAGATGAGCCTGTCGGAGAATTCGCTCCTGACGCTGATACAGAAACTGATACTGAAGCAGAACGTATTCGCCTACATGAAGAACAAGTACATGCTGAAGTACGTAAAAAAGACATAGGTGATGTGTCAATTACTAAAGAAGTCGTTGAAGACACTGAAACGATTGAAGCTCCAGTTGAGCGCGAAGAGATTCATATTCGCCACTCAGCACCATCGGACACGACCGAAAGTGTTGCTGACGGAGATGCTTTCCAAGAAGAAGAAATCGTTATTCCAGTTTCAGAGGAAGAAGTTGTTGTAGACTAAGAAACAGTAGCTACTGACGAAGTTGAAGTTGAGAAAACAACTCATACTGACCGTGAAACTGTAACGGAAACAACGCGTCATGAAGAATTAGAAGTCGATGACGAAACTGGTCGAGCCAATGACGAAGATACTAGACTATAATAGATTATTTGAAGCAATTCAAAATGATTGTCGAGGGGCTCAATGCTCCTCGGCTTTTTTTTTGAGTAAATGTAGACCAGTGTGGCATCGAGCGCTCCAATCTTTTTCGAATACATGTTTGTGAATTTATACTGGACGTATGAACGTGGGCACTCAAAGACATACCCCTTTCATTCGTGGACTCAGGTTATTTCTGTGATTTTAATCGTAGACAGAGTAGTAAAAAGTTAAAGATTTTACAGATAATCCGTCATGAGTGGATATTTTTAGTGGAATGAACAAAAAAGAACTTATCCTACAACAACTTCTTAAAGCGAGTTGCTACAGAACAAGTTCCTTTATTTATTTCTTGAATTGGCCTAATACTTTACTGATATTACTTTTACTCGCTTGAAAAACGTCGCGTTCAAGATACTTGCGCATGTATTTCAAAGTATCTTTCGCATCATTGACCACAAACTCAAATAATTGTCCCTCATCAGTCGCGATTGTAAATCCGCGGACATAACACCCGCCGAATAACATTTGCACGAAGATATTTTCAACAGAGGTCCAAGGAATTTGAATAAAGCCTGGACCTTTTTCTGAGCGAAACTCAATGCCCTTCTCACCCATTAAAAATATACCAGATTTGGGAATAATTGGATTCAACATTGCGTTGGCACGTGTAGTATATTCCACCGTTGCATTTAAAAAATCAACTGACATTTAAAATTAACCCATAATTCCAACAGAATATAATGCAATACCTAGAACAAAGATTCCTCCAATAATTGCGATTGGGCTTACTTTCTTGCGGAGTAGCCAGATACATGCGAATGTTAGAATTAGTGGCATAAGTCCTGGTAATAGTTCATTTAATACATCATTCAAGGTCATCGTCGTTTCAGTCGCGACGTTCGCTCCTGATTGGACTTGTAAAATGAGATCCCGAATCGTGTCAACGGACAAAGCATTGCTGTTCGCTTGGTCCGTCAATGCTTGGAAATCGACCATTGTATCCTGGCTATTTTCCACTTGAGATAGCACTAAGGGGAAGTTCATAGTTGTCCATCTTGGCACTAACACTCCCATAATAAACATTCCTAGAATTGATGCCCCTTGAGTGATTTTTTGTAAAATACCTCCACTCAAGTCTTTCGTGATTTCATTCCCTGATCTATAACCTAATTCTTGTGTGTACCATAAGAATAGGATACGGATAATATTCCACGCTAGGAAGAAAATAATTGGTCCAAAAATACTCTCAGATAATGCCAGTGATGCCGCAAAAGCACCTAATACTGGTCTTAATGTTCCCCAGAATACCGGGTCTCCCACTCCCGCCAGAGGTCCCATCATCCCAACTTTCACACCTTGAATTGCTTGGTCATCAATGTCTGTTCCGTTTGCTTTTTCTTCTTCTAAAGCAAGTACGACCCCAGCAATTGGCGCTTGTAAGTACGGATGAGTATTAATGAATTCTAAGTGACGTTGAAGTGCAGCACTTCTATCTTCTTTTGTTGTATATAATTTTCGAATCGCAGGAATTAAGGCGTATACCCAACCAACGTTATGCATCCGCTCAAAGTTCCAACTTGCTTGTATAAAAGTCATTCGCCATGACACGCGCATCCGATCCGCTTTTGTTAATGTTATACGTTCTTTTCTTACTTCTTCAGTCATTTTATACCCTCCTATCTAATAATCTTCTAAAATGTCATCTAAAGCAGCTTCGACTGAATTTCCACCACCGCCACCACCTGAATTAGCGTTAAACTGTGGTGCAATTGAGATGTAAACTAAAGCGATACTTAAACCAATAATACCCATCGCAATTAAATTCAGTTCAGTAACTGCTGCTAAAGCAAATCCCATGAAGAAAAATGGCCATGAGCTTTTCGATGCCATCATATTAATAACCATTGCGTAACCTACCGCAACAATCATTCCACCGGCAACATTCAATCCACCAGTAATAACATCTGGAATGGCATTTAAGGCAGCTGTTACAGTTTGAGCTGAAACCATTAAAATTAAACCAGCCGGAACCGCAACACGTAAACCTTGTAACATTAAAGCTAGGATGTTCGCAGATGCTACACCACTAATATCTCCTTCTTCTGCTTTACGGTCAGCATAATGAGATAACCCTACCGCAACCGTTCTAATAAAGATAGTTAACACTTGCCCAGCAATTGCTAATGGAATCGCCACCGCAATCCCCTCACCCATTGAAGCTCCTTGGACTAATACTAATATCCCAGAAACAACACCGGCTAAAGCAGCATCGGGTGCCATCGCTGCACCAATGTTCATCCAGCCTAAGGCAATCAGTTGTAATTGCCCTCCTAATAAAAGTCCTTCAGCTAGATTACCTGTAATAAGTCCGATTAACGTACACGTAATAATAGGTTGATGTAATTGGAACTCATCCAGAACACTTTCAAATCCTGCAAAAAGCGCCACTATAATAATAAGGACAACTTGAATTATTGTAATGTCTGTCATTTTGAATCCTCCTTAATCTATATTAAATTTTGTTTTTTAAGTAGCCGTTCAAGATTTTGAGCTGAATCCGCCGGCACTTTACGTACATCGAATTTTACGCCTTTATCTTTTAGCTCCATAATTGTCTTCACGTCATCATCGTCAACGGAAACTGAGTTATTAATCATGACTTTTCCTTTTGTATGTGCCATGGATCCTAAGTTCACTTCATCAATGTCAATTCCTTGATTAATTGCTTCCAACACATCTTGTGGCGTTTCAAATAATAGAAGCGCTCTTGTACCACCAAATCGCGGATCTTCATTGATTTCTGCTAATTTAGCAATCGGAATAACGTTCGCCCGAATTCCTGGAGGCGCCGCTTGTTTAATTAACGTCTTACGCATCTCGTCATTGGCCACCTTATCTGATACAACAATGATTCGGGTTGGATTCACACTTTTTACCCAACCAGTTGCCACTTGTCCATGTAATAGACGAGTATCGACTCTCGCCAAGACGTATTTTATCTGACCGTCTCCAATCACCGTTCCTGGCTCTAATTGCGCTGCCCCGCCTGATTCAGAAACAACTCCCGCTTCTATCTCAGGGGTTAACTCATCGGGTCGAACGCGAATACCACTTTGCTCCTGACCAAGAATGTGTGTCGCAACTTCGTGTGCTTTCTCCGTTCCCATCCGTGTTCCTAAAGCTTCAAGTAACATCGGCAAATTCATTCCAGACACAATCGCAGCCCTTTCTGACATCTCCTCAAATAAAATATTCGCTTGATTAAACGGTGTCCCTCCCCAAAGGTCGACTAAGAATAAAATCTCTGCGTCTGAACTAAATGACGAAATAGCTGTCTCCAACTTCGCTTTCAAATCTTCTGGCCCTTCCTCTGGCATAAAAGTCACAGTTTTAATCTGATCCTGCTCTCCAAAAATCATCTGTGCTGATTGTAATAGTCCTTCAGCAAACTTTCCATGACTCGCCAAAATAATACTTACCATCTTTCTTCCTCCTCTACTCAATAATGCATTTCATAGAAATTATACCACTCAGCGTAAACGGTTACAAAGGTTAGCTAGTAAATTATGAATAATTATTCATAAAAGGTTGGTGGATTTTGCTTGGGAATAAGCGGGATTGACTGGGTGGGCTGTTTAAATTGTGGAATCGAGCAATCGAATTATTTTCAAGTGATTGTTTAGTCGGAATCGGGCAATCGAATTATTTTTTTGAACTTTCGTTTCCGTATTCTCCCCATCAAAAAAAGCCACCTACTCTAAAAAGTAGATAGCTTTCTTCAATTTATTTGTATAAACTTTCGCCGTTTGTCGAAATCACTTCTTTATACCAGTTAAATGATTTTTTCTTGTAGCGGTTTAAAGTACCTGATCCGTCGTCATTGCGGTCTACGTATATGAAGCCGTAACGTTTACTCATTTCTGCTGTTGAAGCTGAGACTAAGTCGATACAACCCCAAGTTGTGTAACCCATCAACTCAACACCGTCTTTGATTGCCTCACCAACTTGTTGTAAATGTTTCTCAAGGTAGTCGATTCGGTAATCATCTTCTACTGTCATCTCTCCGTCGGCACCTTCAACTAAAACATCCTTAGCACCTAAGCCGTTTTCTACGATGAATAGTGGTTTTTGGTAACGATCCCAGAAGTCGTTTAGCACAATGCGTAATCCCACTGGGTCAATCTGCCATCCCCATTCAGAACTTTCTAAGTATGGGTTGTTAACACCACCGAGTAAGTTACCCACGCCGCTATCATATTCTTCAGGATTAGCAGCTATAGCGGTACTCATATAGTAACTAAAGGAGATGAAATCCACTGTGTTTTCCTTTAATAATTCTGCATCACCTTCCGCAAACTCAATCTCGATCCCTTTTTCTTTGAAGAGACGTTTAGCGTAACCAGGATATTCGCCGCGAACGTGAATATCTGAGAATAAATAATTGCTATTCTCAAAGTGACGCGCTGATAGGACATCTTCTGGGTTCGGTGTCATTGGATAAGCTGGCATCGCGAGTACCATACAACCAATCTGGAAGTCTGGATTAATTTCATGACCAATCTTAGTTGCTAAGGCACTCGCCACTAATTCATGATGCACTGCTTGATATAGATCCTGCTCAGATAAGTCTTCTTTCGGTGTATTTATTCCACCACTCATAAACGGTGTATGAAGCACTGAGTTAATCTCGTTGAATGTTAACCAGTATTTTACTTTATCTTTATAACGGTTGAATACAGTTGTAACATAACGTTCATAGAAGTCGATTAAATCACGATTAGCCCAACCATTATAAGTGCGCGCTAAGTGAAGTGGCGTTTCATAATGAGATAAAGTAATTAACGGTTCAATTCCATATTTTAGACATTCATTAACTCCTCTTTTTAAATTAAAACGAATTGCTTAAATGCATTATATAAATCGTCATCTTCAGGAGCACCTGCCACGTAATCTAATCAGACATGGCTGTAATGCCATCACCGCCTCTTCCCATTGCCACAACTTTTTCCTCCAACAAGATATCCAACGCCGTCTGTTTATTAATTCCAGTTAAAGCAATATCTCCAAATGAAGCTTTTTCCAGGTTATGAACTTGATATAGATGCACCACATAAGAATCCTTCTGGAAATTTATAACGACCCGATCCTTTCTTCCTTAAGTAATTTAAATACTTGAAATATTTAAGCTATAACCTTTGATTAGTGTGCTTTATTTAATAGAAGCGGAAGAATAGGATTGAGTTGTTCCTGTTATTTGCCTTAGCTGGATGAATGAATTTAAATTCTTCCTGTTAAACGCTATCATCCCTAACAAGGCAAAGAAACCGCTAGTACCTTTTCCGATACTAGCGGTTTCTTTTTAAACTTTAGTTATTAATTCCAATCATTAATCAATTGTAATTAACTCGTCACCTGCGTTAACTGTTTCTAACTCAGAAGCAGAGACATTGTTATAGTTTGCTGTGTTTGTTACAACAACAGGTGTAATTGTTGAGTAACCAGCTTCTTTAATTAGATCGATATCGAATTCAACTAATTTTTGTCCAATAGTTACTTCTTCGTCTGCATCAACTAACACATTGAAGCCTTTACCATCTAAATTAACTGTATCAAGACCGATGTGAATTAAGATTTCAGCGCCAGCTTCAGTTTGTAAACCAATCGCATGACCTGTTGGGAATACAGTAACAACTTTACCATTAACTGGTGATACAACTTCACCAATTGTTGGCTCAATTGCTGCCCCTTTACCTAATGCTTCACTTGCAAAAGCTGCATCTGGAACATCTGTTAAAGCAACCACACGACCTGTTAATGGACTTGCGATTCCTTCAACTGTTTGTTCAGTTTCTTCTTTTGCTGGAGTTGCTTTTGGCTCTTCATCCACAACTACTTCTGCTTCTTGAGAAGTAGCTTCAGTGACTTGAATTTCACCTTTGTTAACACGGTTAATATAATCTTCTAAGTCAGTCGCAATTCCACCAACTTGAGTACCATAGATAACTTGTACAGATTTACCACTTACAGTAACTCCAGCAGCTCCTGTACGACGTAATTGTGCTTGATTCACTTGCTCACCATCTTCAACTGTTACACGTAGACGTGTTGCACAGTTAGTAAAGCTAGCTAAGTTGTCTTGTCCACCAAGACCTTCTAAAATTTGTTGTGAGCGTAACTCATCTTCAGTTAATTCACCTGTAGATGAAGTGGTTGTTGTTTTAGCCGTTTGACCAATACCATGCTCTTCACGATACTCATCTTTACTACGTAAACGAGTTTCTTCTTCATCGTCTTCACGACCGGGTGTTTTTAAGTCGAATTTCGTAATCGCCCAGCGGAATAGGAAGTAGTAAACTAGACCCCAAATAATTGAATAAATCGCTAAGATAATCCAGTTAGTTCTCTCATTACCCGGTAACATACCGTATAAGAAGAAGTCTAGGAAACCAGCAGAGAAGGTAAACCCAACCCCGATATTTAATAATTCAACAATAACAACCGATAGACCTGCTAATACCGCATTCACTCCGAAGTATAATACAGGTGAGGCGAATAGAATTGCGAATTCAATCGGCTCTGTAATACCTGTTACGAACGAAGTTAATGAACTTGAGAATAAGAGTCCCTTAACATCATCTTTACGTTCAGGTTTAGCTGTATGGTACATTGCTAATGCTGCAGCTGGGAAACCAACTAACATCATTGGGAATGCGAATGAGAAGTATTTAGCCGCTCCTGGACTAATAACATCACCATTTTGTAATTGAGCGAAGACAATGTTTTGCGCTCCGTTAACTACTTCACCAGCAACCTCAATAGAACCACCCATAGCTGTTTGCCAGAATGGTAAGTAGAACACGTGGTGTAAACCGAATGGAATTAATGCACGGTATACGTAACCGTAGAAGAACCCACCAATTGGACCAGATCCTGCGATTGTCTCACCTAACCAAGCAATTCCTCCACCGATGAATGGCCAAACGAAGGCTAAGATTGCACCAACGATTAAAGCAGCAACGGTTGAGATAATTGGAACAAAGTGAGTTCCCGCGAAGAATGATAAAGCATCTGGGAATTTAACACGGTAGAATTTGTTGTGTAAGTAAGCAACAACTAAACCGATAATAATCCCACCGAATACTCCTGTATTCAATGTTTCTTCAAAACCTAAGACTGAACCAACTAAACCGTTGATCTCTTTTAACGACTCAATGTCACCAAAGTTTGCCAACGTACTTGTAATTGATTGATACATGACTAAGTAACCAATAACGGCCGATAGTGCCGCAACCTCTTTACGAGCAGTAGCTAAACTACTCGACACCGCAATTGCGAATAACAATGCCAGATTTCCAAAAATAATGTCTCCAACATCAGTTAAGATACTTAAGATCCCGTTAAGGATTGTACCTTCGCCTAGAATGCTTTCTAAGCCCCACTGTGCAATAAATGCGTCCCCAGTAATGGTTGCACCAATACCAAGAAATAGACCAGCTACCGGTAACAAAGCGATCGGTAACATGAAAGATCTACCTAATGTTTGCATTAGGTTAAAGAATTTTCCGTTCATAAAAAACGATTCCCCTTTCAAAATATTTAAAAATATAGATAAAACCGTACCAATTATACCATTTTTAATATTATGTACAACTGTTAATGTAATGATATTTCATTAATTCCGTTACCATTTTTTTGCAGCTTAAATTGTCAAATTAAGTGCAACACAGTTTTATAAAAGATTTCATAAGGTATTTTCCAATTCAAACATTTTTTGGGACGTGTATTTAATTTCGTTGCCCAACCTTGTATCTCTTCATCAGTTGCATCTGTCAAATCAACACCTTTCGGTGAGTACTCTCTAAGGAGTCCATTTGTATT